>NZ_JAMWXW010000011.1:0-245409 GCF_031570135.1 Paraburkholderia sp. USG1
GGGCTGGTTGACATGGTCGCACCTCGATGAGTTGTGGACGAACGGCGCGCGCTGAAAATCCGCTCACCGGCAGCGCCATCAGATCATCGGTACCGCAGCCGCATGTCGTACGGGAATATTAAGTTTGTGCGTGCATTCGGGCGGAGCCGACTCATTTCGCTGTGCTGTAGCGATACCACAATGCAGTCGATGGGCATGACCTAATGAATGCTCGTATCGCTCCATTCAGAGGTCATCGAAATGACGACATCCACTTTGAACAGCACAGTGCGTGAAAGTGCACATGAAGATGGTTATCCTAAACAATATGATAATGGCGTGAAGCAGGGCGTCTCGCCGTCGCTCCCGACGATCCAGTCGCCCGACCCGCACGACCCAGTGTCTCCCTCCCTATCTACACCGTTCTCCAACAGTCTGAACTTCAAGACAGGACTTCTCCTGTCTACGTTGAACACTCTGCAGGACCGGCAGTCTCGGCCGGGAGACAGTTCCTTTTCATCCCGATTGATCTCGGCAAACCGTATGGGGCACGCGGCTAACGGCATGGCGTCGAATCTTGGGAGGTTCTTCGGTTCGTTAGGAAAGGCGCTGGATCCGTACGGTGGACAGAACACTACCCTGGCCGGATTGCAGGCAGGTAAGGGACTGGGCAACGCGATCGGCTATGCGATCGATTTCTCGAAGGTCGAGGATAAGCAGGCAACAGCGCGTAATTACATGCGTGGACCCTTGAGACAGGGAGCTTTCTCGCTTCTCCCCGGACACGATCCGAACGAAGAAATCATGCTCGTTCATTTCCGACCAGCTTCGGCATCGAAACAATCCCAAACGACCACACCCAGAACGGGTGATGCGCAAGTGCAAACGACGAACTCGCTGTATCAGTCGCACGGCACGCAGACGCGTTCGCCCGCAATGGGTCGCGATAGACGGACTCAAACGGATGGTTCCAGCGTCAGCCGGACGACGCAAACGCAGCAATTCGCGCATAGCCGCCTCACGCAGACGGATCCGAATCAAACCGAAATGCGACTGGCGCACGCGCCCGACGAAGAGACAGCGGACGAGCACGGGAATTGGCCGGCAGGCAATCACGCCAGTACTCAAACGGATAAGCAGGTTGTCGATGAAGAAACCCAGATATCGCGAAACGTGCAGGGTGCCGAGGTCCAGACGCGTTCGCGAAGAACAACGGATAGCGGTAATCAGGCGACGCCGCGGGTCGCCGACGCAGGCAATCAGAGTCGCATCCATGTGGCGGATCAGGCCGTGCAAACGCACTCATCGAGCCAACTGGATGAATCTGTTCAGACAAGCGCGCAAATGGAGCACAACGAAACGCAAACGAACCTCCGCCAGCATGACCGCGCGGTTCAGACTGCCAATAAGGCGAAGATCGATACAGCGACTCAGGCCGCTCCGTTCAAGACCACGGCAGGAACCCAGACAACGATCGTGAGGCACGACGCCGACGTACAGACCGTGCCGCCAAGCGTTGCCCCGTCAGGGACGCTGAAGCCGGATGCCTCAGACGGCGCTGGGCAACCAGTGCAGCCGGGTGTCCAGCAACGAAGAAGCGGGCATGATGCCGGATCTCAGGCCGGGGGGACGTTGCTTGATCGTGCATCTCAAGCGAATGTCGGCACTCAGCAGCGCGCCACGCAGATGTCCCCACCGGTGACCGATCATCACGGCAGTCAAACAGTGGTCATAACGCGCGAACGCGACACCCAGGCCGCGCCGCCGGTCCGATCTCGGGCTGTTCAGACTGAGCGCGTGTCCGCGAACTCCAACGTTCCCGAAGCTACGCGCAAGGTGCTGCCAGGCAGCATGAAAGCCAATGGCCACTGGTTACCGATCGACATACTCGCGCTGGCATCGAGTTCGACGAACGTGAACAACGACTCGAACACGATGAACAGGATGTCATTAGCCGCAGACTCGTTCAGTACCAGCGGCGACGCCATCGCCGTAGCCAACATCAACGGCAACAAGCTGCTGGGCCTTTCGTCGAAAGCACTGTCGCTGCTCGGCACGGCGATCGGACTCGCTCCGTCAGTCGGGCAATTGTCTTCCGATGTCAAGGAACTGATCCGTAATCCGGGAAACGAGCAGGCGAAATGGAACGTGGGTAACGACGCCGCGCAACTCGCAGGCGGCCTCCTCGCAACGGCCGCGTCTTTTGCTTTTCCGCCGGCGGCACTTGCACCGTTGCTGCTACCGAACTTCGCCGAGATCTATCACGCGGAGGCGCTTCGGCAGAAAGTCAGCGACCTGCGCGCGCAGGGGCTCAATGCAGAAGCCGACGCACTTCACACTGAGTATCAGAAAGCTGCACTCAATGCGACGCCTGTGGTCAACTGGTTCTCTTCTTTCTATACACCTGCCATGCGACCTGCCATCGAGAGCTTCGAACTATCTCAAGGAAACAAGCCCGGCGCGGCGCCTATGGGGGACATAGGTTCCGCAGCCAGAGGCGACGCGACTGTTCTCGACTACTACGGACAAGCGATGCAGCAGCGTGGACAGAGTCTCGCCAAGTCCGCGACACCTTACCTGAAGGCGCTAGCCAAGGACACGGGAACGGACTCCGTTACGATCGTATCGCGTGCGCCGCAGATGTTTGGGTGGCCATCTACGGGACAGCCGATGCGCGTATTTGACCGATCGATTGCGATGACCTATTCGAAAGAAACCGGCTCGGTGAGCTATCAGTTCTTCGGCAAGGAGAAGGACGGCGTTTTCCGGCTTCCCGTGCTGAACGAAGGCGTGACGACAGGACGTGGAAAAAAGAACCTTGTTGTCTTGGGTAATATGCTGGACCCCGACAAGCAGGGGGTTAAATTCGATCTTCAGGCGTATCGCGGCGATAAAACGGGCAGCATCTATCTGGTCGACCCCAATCACTACACGGCTTGAGGAATGGGAAGCGGCTGGGCGTTGATCCTGATTTAATTTCCAATACTAAGTAAAGTAGAGAGCCTGCTAATCGGTATTGCAGCGCCTGTATTCAGATGGCGATGCGCGCTTGCCGGATTGCAGTCATGCCGCTCCGGGGCCGCCGACAGGGCGGTGAACTCGCGAAGGCGACTGGGTTCATCGAGCGACGTCGCGTCGCTCGTCCGGCCGCGGTGCGGCGCTGCTGGCAGACCGCTACAAAAGCGCTGAACTACCCAGGAGTAACCCTGGGTGATGCTTGGGAATGGCGATGACGACGCGCATGTCTGCGGTGTGCCGTCATGACACGGCTGGATGGCTTCGGCTAACATTGAAGAATATAAGCGGCAGTGCGCGTCACTGCCGACGATACCGCTGCCCGTAAGTAGCAGGTAAGTTGCGGCCTTTATCGTGTTTGAGAGTCGGTGAGCGATCGCGCGCATGGTGCAGTGCGGCAGAGGCGATCGGGTTGCCGAGGGTTGGAGACACCCGCCGCAGCTTTCGGGCGCCATACGATACGGCGCGTTTCACGCGCGTCGGCACAGGTTTTACGTTTCATCTTCACCAAGGGGTTGTCGATGTCTGCGATTGAATCGGTTCTTCAGGAACGCCGTGTTTTCCCGCCCTCCGCTGAAACAGTAGCGGCTGCGACGATCTCCGGCATGGATGCGTACCGGGCGCTCGCCGCCGAAGCGGAGCGCGATTACGAAGGTTTCTGGGGGCGCCTCGCTCGCGAGACGCTAAGCTGGAATACGCCCTTCACCAAGGTGCTCGACGAATCGAAGGCGCCGTTCTACACGTGGTTCGAAGACGGCCAGCTGAACGCGTCGTACAACAGCATCGACCGTCACGTCGAAGCCGGCAACGGCGGGCGCGTCGCGATCATTTTCGAGGCCGACGACGGCACCGTCACCAACGTCACTTATCAGGATCTGCTGCAACGCGTCTCGCGCTTTGCGAACGCGTTGAAGAAGCGTGGCGTGAAAAAGGGTGACCGCGTGGTGATCTATATGCCGATGTCGATTGAAGGCATTGTCGCGATGCAGGCTTGCGCGCGGATCGGCGCCACGCACTCGGTCGTGTTCGGCGGCTTTTCGTCGAAGTCGCTCAATGAACGGCTGGTGGACGTGGGTGCGGTCGCGCTCGTCACGTCGGACGAGCAGATGCGCGGCGGCAAGGCGCTGCCGCTGAAGAACATTGCCGACGAAGCGCTCGCGATGGGCGGCTGCGAAGCGGTCAGGAGTGTGATCGTGTACCAGCGCACCGGCGGCAAGATCGCCTGGAACGCAGATCGCGATCTGTGGATGCATGAACTCACGCAGGCCGAATCGGATCAATGCGCGCCCGAGTGGGTCGGCGCCGAGCATCCTTTGTTCATTCTGTACACGTCCGGGTCGACCGGCAAGCCGAAGGGCGTGCAGCACAGTACCGGCGGCTATCTGCTGTGGGCCGCGCAGACCATGAAGTGGACCTTCGACTGGAAGCCCACCGACGTGTTCTGGTGTACCGCCGACATCGGCTGGATCACCGGCCATAGCTACATCACGTATGGTCCGCTGACGCTCGGCGGCACGCAGGTCGTGTTCGAAGGCGTGCCGACCTATCCGAACGCCGGCCGTTTCTGGGACATGATCGCGCGGCACAAGGTGTCGCTGTTCTACACCGCGCCGACAGCGATCCGCTCGCTGATCAAGTCCGCCGACGCCGACGGGAAAGTCCATCCGAAGAGCTACGACCTGTCCACGCTGCGCGTCATCGGCACGGTCGGCGAGCCGATCAATCCGGAAGCGTGGGTGTGGTACTACGAGAACGTTGGCGGCAGCCGTTGCCCGATCGTCGATACGTGGTGGCAAACGGAAACCGGCGGTCACATGATCACGCCGCTGCCGGGTGCCACGCCGCTCGTGCCGGGTTCGTGCACGTTGCCGCTGCCCGGCATCATGGCGGCGGTGGTCGATGAAACCGGCCAGGACGTGCCGAACGGACAGGGCGGCATTCTGGTGGTGAAGCGCCCGTGGCCGTCCATGCTGCGTAACGTGTGGGGCGATCCGGACCGCTACAGGAAGAGCTACTTCCCCGAAGAACTCGGCGGCAAGCTGTATCTCGCCGGCGACGGCGCGGTGCGCGACAAGGAAACCGGCTACTTCACGATCATGGGCCGTATCGACGACGTGCTCAACGTGTCGGGCCACCGCCTCGGCACGATGGAGATCGAATCGGCGCTGGTATCGAACCCGCTCGTCGCTGAAGCGGCCGTGGTGGGGCGCCCCGATGCGACAACCGGCGAAGCCGTGTGCGCGTTCGTGGTGCTCAAGCGTTCGCGTCCGGAAGGCGAGGAAGCGGTGAAGCTCGCCAACGAACTGCGCAACTGGGTCGCCAAGGAGATCGGTCCGATCGCCAAGCCGAAGGACATCCGCTTCGGCGAAAACCTGCCGAAGACGCGTTCGGGCAAGATCATGCGCCGCCTGCTGCGCTCACTGGCGAAAGGCGAGGAAATCACCCAGGACGTGTCCACGCTGGAGAACCCGGCGATTCTCGATCAGCTCGGCGAGTCGCTCTGAGCTTGGGTTTGCCGGTGCAAGTGGCAGGGGCGTATCGAACGGTGCGCTCTTGACCTGAGGCAACTATCGGCCACTCAAGCCGGCTCGCCATGGCCACCGCGCGGACAATCCCGATTGCCTGCACGGTGGCTTTTTGATACATAGGCGCATGGCCGCGCCGCACCCTCCCTCTCACGCTACGCTCAATCCTCCGCCCGAACCTCCCGCGGTCTCGGCGGCGATGGCGCGCGCGCACCAGAAGTACTGGCGCTTCAACCTCGCCCTGATCGCGACGCTGATGACGGTGGGCTTTCTCGTGTCGTTCGTCCTGCCGCTGATGACGCCGGCTCTCGCGCAGGTGCGTATCGGCGGTTTCAGGTTGCCGTTCTACTTCGGCGCGCAGGGCGCGATCCTGATCTACCTGGCGCTCATCGTCGTGTATATCGTGCTGATGCAGCGCGCCGATCGCCGGCTGCAACGCGC
Organism: Paraburkholderia sp. USG1; assembly: GCF_031570135.1. Taxonomy (NCBI): domain Bacteria; kingdom Pseudomonadati; phylum Pseudomonadota; class Betaproteobacteria; order Burkholderiales; family Burkholderiaceae; genus Paraburkholderia; species Paraburkholderia sp. USG1. The sequence continues at coordinate 5,961 of NZ_JAMWXW010000011.1, forward strand.
CTTCGTTGCGGACGCAGGCGCCGTGGTCGGCATTGCCGGCGCCGACGGTGGCGCTGGCACGCCCACCGCGCGCGGAAACTGAGCCGATGAAGCTCACGAACCGGCTGATCCGTTCCTACGCCCTCTACACGCTCGGCTTTCTGCTCTTCATCTATGTGATGTGGCGCATCGAGCGCACTACCGGTCCGGGCGTCTGGATCGGCTATGTGTTCCTGTTCGTGCCGATCGCGGTGTATGCGGTGATCGGCTTGCTGTCGCGGACTTCCGATCTGGTCGAATACTACGTGGCGGGACGGCGCGTGCCATCCGCCTTCAACGGCATGGCGACGGCCGCCGACTGGCTTTCGGCGGCCTCGTTCATCGGCCTTGCCGGCTCGATCTATGCGACCGGATATGACGGTCTCGCGTATCTGATGGGCTGGACCGGCGGCTATTGCCTCGTCGCATTCCTGCTCGCGCCGTATGTGCGCAAGCTCGCCCGCTACACGATTCCCGATTTTCTCGGCACGCGTTTTTCGAGTAACGCAGTGCGCGGCCTCGCGGCGCTATCGGCGATCCTGTGCTCGTTCGTTTATCTGGTCGCGCAGATCCAGGGTGTCGGCCTGATTGCGACGCGCTTTATCGGCGTGGATTTCGCCGTGGGTATTTTCTGCGGGCTAGCGGGCATTCTGGTGTGTTCGTTTCTCGGCGGCATGCGTGCCGTGACGTGGACACAGGTCGCGCAGTACATCATCCTGATCGCCGCGATTCTGATTCCCGTGTCGATGATCGCTCACAAGGACGGCCTTGGCTGGGTTCCGCAATTCAACTACGGCCGCCTGATGGAGCGTGTGGAAGGCCTCGAGAAGCAGGTGCGCGAGGCGCCGCTCGAACAGACCGTGCGCGACGATTATCGGCGCCGTGCCGCGCTGATGCAGGTTCGGCTCGATACCTTGCCGCAATCGTTCGTCGACGAGAAGCTGCGTCTCACGCAGGAAGTTGCCGATCTGCGCCGCCATAATGGGCCGCTGCGCGAGATCAAGGAACGCGAGCGGGCGCTCGAACTGTTTCCACGCGACGCCGCCGCCGCGCAGATCGTCTGGACCCAGCGGCGCGATGAAATGCTGATGCGCGCCGCCGCGCCGGTGCCGATGCATGAGCCGTTCCCCGCCCCGAGCGACGAAGAGCGGCGCACCCATGAACGCAATTTCCTGTCGCTGCTGCTGTGCCTGTCGCTCGGCACGGCGAGCCTGCCGCATATCCTGACGCGCTACAACACGACGACCTCGGTCGCTTCCGCGCGACGCTCCGTCGGCTGGACGCTCTTCTTCGTCGCGCTGTTCTATCTGACGGTGCCGGTGCTCGCCGTGCTGATCAAGTACGAGATATTGACCAACCTGGTCGGCCATCACTTCTCGGACTTGCCGCAATGGCTCATGCAATGGCGCAAGGTGGAGCCGAGCCTCATCAGTCTCGCCGATACCAACGGCGACGGCATTGTGCGCTGGAGCGAGATCCAGATGCAGCCCGACATGGTCGTGCTTGCCGCGCCGGAGATCGCGGGGCTGCCGTACGTGATGTCGGGGCTGATCGCCGCGGGCGCGTTGGCCGCGGCGCTCTCGACCGCGGACGGTTTGCTGCTCACCATCGCCAATGCGCTGTCGCACGATGTCTACTACCACATGGTCGATCCGAACGCGTCGAGTCAGCGGCGCGTGACGATCTCGAAGATTCTGTTGCTGGGGGTGGCGCTGTTTGCGTCGTATGTGGCGTCGCTCAATACGGGGAACATTCTGTTTCTGGTGGGCGCGGCGTTTTCACTGGCGGCGTCGAGCCTGTTTCCTGTGCTGGTGCTCGGCGTGTTCTGGAAGCGCACCACCCGGCTCGGGGCGGTGGCGGGCATGGTGGCGGGGCTGGTGGTGTGCATCTATTACATCGTCTCCACGTACCCGTTCTTCACGCAGATGACGGGCTTCGCCGGCGCGCGGTGGTTCGGAATCGAGCCGATCAGCTCAGGTGTATTCGGCGTGCCGGCGGGCTTTCTGGTGGCGATCGGCGTGAGTCTGATCGACCGGAAACCGGACGCTTATACGCGGGCGCTGGTGGACTATATCCGCCATCCGTAAGGCGGATTGCGCGAGGGTGTAGCGCAGGGCGCGAAGTTTGCTATAATTCGGCTCCCCGCCGGAGAGATGGATGAGCGGTTTAAGTCGCACGCCTGGAAAGCGTGTATAGGTTAATAGCCTATCCGGGGTTCGAATCCCCGTCTCTCCGCCAGAAATGAATGATAAGCCGTTGAATCTAAAGAGATTCAACGGCTTTTTGTTTTTCTGGCCCACAAATCGGCTATCGAGAAATTTTCCTTGCCGTTGAGTACGCAACAGGAAGGTCCTTGCGGCTGCACTGGCATTCCCTTGCAACCGGCGGCGCCGATCGCGATGGTCACCGAACATCTCGGCATCGGTATCACGGCATCGACATCATTCGAACATCCATATACGTTCGCGCGCAGGCTGTCGACAGCGGACCATCACACGAAGGGGCGGGTCGGTTGGAATATCGTGACGTCCTACCTCGAGAGTGGGGCCAGGAACGTGGGGCAGAGCGGTCTCGCGGTTCATAACAATAGATATGAGATCGCTGCGGAATACCTCGAGGTGATCTACAAGCTCCTGGAAGGTAGCTGGGAGGATGGGGCGGTTGTGCGTGACCGTGAAAAGCGAATCTTCGCTCATCCGGAAAAGGTGCATGAAATCGGCCATAAGGGACGTTATTTCGACGTGCCGGGCTACCACCTGAGCGAGCCGTCGCCGCAGCGTACCCCCGTTCTTTACCAGGCCGGATCATCGGGCGCCGGAAAAGCATTTGCTGCTGGACATGCCGAATGCGTATTTGTGTCCACTCCGCTGCGCAGCACGCTACAGGAGTATGTCGCTGATATCCGCCGCCGCGCTGCAGTGGCCGGGCGCGACCCACGATCGATCCTGACTTATGCGCTCGTCACGGTGATCGTCGACGAGACCGATGCGAAGGCGCAGGCCAAGTTCGAGGAATATCAGCGATACGCGTCGCGTGATGGCGCGTTGGTACTTCTGTCAGGTTGGACAGGCATTGATTTTGGCCAGTATGCGCCGACGGATCTGGTCAAACAGGTTGAAACCAACGCGATTATCTCGGCTGTCGAGCATCTGGCGAATGGCGGTAAGAAGTGGACGATCGACGAGCTGGGGCGGTGTCGGTGGGCTCGGTCCGGTGTTCGTCGGTTCGGCTTCAACGGTAGCCGACATTTTGCAGACATGGGTTGAAGAAACCGACGTCGATGGCTTCAATCTGGCTTATGCCGTCGCCCACGAAACGTTTGCCGACGTGGTGCATTACCTTGTGCCCGAGTTGCAGCGGCGTGGTGTTTATCCGACTGTCTATAAACCCGGGACACTGCGCGAGAAGCTTTTCGGCGAGGGCGCGTACTTGCCGGAAAATCATCCGGCCAATCAGTATCGCGATATCGAGCGAGTCAAGCGCGAGCAGCAACAACAACTGGCCACCGCAGGGTGATCGGGGAGACCGGGTGTGGGAACTGTTCAGCTGGTTGATGTGGATGTGCCAATCGGTGCCGCATTTGCAGAGGTGAGGTTGAGCGTGGATATCCTGGCGCGTAATACTCCTCATGGTTTTGCAAATCATGTCTGAGAAAATAGAAGATGGAAAGGTAGCGTCCCGTCATCGTGTGAATTCTTCCGAGCCGTTCGAGCCACGTCCACGTCCGGGCGTACCTGCGCACACGATCCGCGATGATGCCGAGGCGATCACGGTTGCCCAGCGTCTTGCCGCCGAATTCGCCGGCGGTGCTTCCGAGCGTGATCGCGAGGGGTGGATTCCCGTCGACGAGGTCGATGTGTATTCGCAGTCGGGCCTCTGGGGCATCACGGTGCCGCGCGCTTATGGTGGCGCGGACGTGTCCTATGCGACGCTCGCGGAAGTCATCCGGACCATTGCCGCAGCCGATTCGAGCATCGCGCAGATCACGCAGAACCATCTTGCGCTCGTCTCGCATATCGCTCTCGATGCGAGCGAAAGCCAGAAGAAGCATCTCTTCGAACTGGTGCTCAAGGGATACCGCTTCGGCAACGCATTCTCGGAGCGTAATAGCCGTAACGTCGCCGCGTTCGAGACGCGACTCGTCGAGCAAGGTGACGACGTGGTCGTGAATGGGCAGAAGTTCTATACGACCGGTGCGCTGCTCGCGCATATCGTACCGATTGTCGCAGTCAACGCTGACGGCGAGGGCTTTCTGGTGTTTGCGGATCGTGACGTGCCTGGGCTGACAGTCGTCAACGACTGGTCGAGTTTCGGCCAGCGTGTGACGGCATCGGGTTCGATTCTGATCGACAACGTGAAGGTGCCGAAGTCGCGTGTGGTGCCCGTAAAAGCATTTGATCGTCCGACCGCTGCGGGACCGATCTCGCAGATTATCCAGGCAGCGATCGACGCCGGGATCGCCAAGGGGGCGCTCGACGAGACGGTCGCCTTTCTGCGAACAAAGAGCCGGCCCTGGATCGACAGCGGCAAGGACACGGCAGCCGAGGATCCCTTCACGATTGCAACGATCGGGAACCTCGTAATCCGGTTGCACGCGGCGGAAGCGCTGCTTGATCGGGCTGGACGTCGTATCGACACGGCGCTGCGCGAACCCGGTGAGGACACGGTGAATGCAGCCGTACTTGCAACTTCGGAGGCCAAGGTGCTGACCACGGAGATTGCCATAGAGGCAACGAATCGCCTGTTTGAACTGGCAGGAACGCGTTCGACGCTGGCTGAGCACAATCTCGACAGGTACTGGCGCAATGCGCGCGTGCATACGCTGCATGACCCGGTGCGGTGGAAGTATTTCCACGTCGGAAATTACACGCTGAACGGTGTCAGCCCGCCGCGCTATCCCTGGAACTAGGTTTTCTGCCCGAGTGGGCTCCCGGCAAGGAAACTCGCCAACGAACTCCGTTAGTCCGTTCCGAATTGCAGATGGGTCGCGAGGCCGGGCAGCGTTTCGAGGTTGGGACGAGAGCGGAGCAGACCGTCAAACAGTTTGCGTGAAATCAATGTGTCGGGCCGGCGCCCGTCAGGACGCTTGTGAGTACCGGTGGTTCGGGATACTGTGCAACGACGGGCGTTCCGCTTGACTCTTGAAGCAGCGGCTCTACACTTGGCGCCATCAAATGGCGCAGGGGATAACACTATGGCACGGTGGTTTGAAGACAACTCGCGCTCCATCGGTCACACTCCGCTGGTTCGTCTCAATCGCGTGACGGACGGCGCTCCAGCGACCGTTCTGGCGAAAATCGAAGCGAGAAATCCCGCCTATTCCGTGAAGTGCCGGATTGGAGCCTCGATGATATGGGACGCAGAAGCGCGAGGCCTGCTCGGTCCGGGCAAGGAGATCGTCGAAGCGACGAGCGGCAACACGGGCATTGCTCTCGCCTATGTGGCGGCGGCGCGCGGGATTCCGCTCACCCTTACCATGCCGGAAACGATGAGCGTCGAGAGGCGCAAGCTACTGCTCGCCTTTGGGGCGAAACTCGTGCTGACCGAGGGCGCGCGCGGCATGCCGGGTGCCGTGGCGAAAGCGGAAGAGATCGCCGCTTCGCAGCCTGATCGTTACGTTCTGCTTCAACAGTTCAAAAATCCGGCAAACCCCGATATACACGAAAAGACAACGGGTCCGGAGATCTGGGACGACACCGACGGCGGCGTGGATATCTTCGTATCCGGCGTGGGAACCGGCGGCACGATTACCGGTGTGTCGCGTTTCATCAAAAAGATCAAAGGCAAACCGATACTGTCAGTCGCGGTTGAGCCGGCTGCGAGCCCGATTCTGACGCAGACACGGGCGGGTGAGCCGCTAAAGCCGGCGCCGCACAAAATTCAGGGCATTGGTGCCGGGTTCGTTCCCGACGTTCTGGATCTTTCTCTGGTCGACGATATCGAGCAGGTCTCCAATGAAGAGGCGATCCTTTATGCGCGGCGTCTCGGCAGCGAAGAGGGGATACTCTCGGGCATCTCGTCCGGGGCGGCCGTCGCGGTTGCGGTGCGACTCGCAAAGCGCCCGGAGAATTCAGGGAAAACGATCGTCGTCATACTTCCCGACTCGGGTGAGCGATATCTGAGCACAGTCCTCTACGAAGGACTCTTTGACGCCCAAGGGAAGCCTGCGTAACCACGGGCGCGTTGCCGACCGGCAACGCAGAGAAGTTTGGGAACCTCAATGTAGCCCCTGCGAAATGCCAGGTTGGATTAATTGATCGAACCGTCCGTCCAGGCGAGCGTGCGGCCGTCGCTTGCGTTCTACAGCGCGCCGGAAGAGGTGGACAGCATGATCACCGTGGTGAAACGGCTGGCGGTGCACTGAGACGTCCGGCGCGCTTACGAAGAATGTTCAGCCTGCGGCGAGCACCAACACTGCTGTGCCAGATTTCCTTATTGCTGCGGCACGCCTTCCCATGCCGGCAGCGTCGCGCCGTGATAGACGGTCAGGATGGTGGACGCGACGTTGGTCTGCTGATAGCTCTCCACCAGCGTCTTCACCCAGGGCGCCTTCGCATCTTTCGCGTTGACAGCGATGAAGTTGCGATAGGGATTGCCCGGGACTTTCTCCTGCGCGATGCGCTCCTGCGGAATCTTGATGCCGGCCTTGATCGCCCAGTCGGTATTGACGACGGCGGCGTCCACATCGCCGATTGCGCGGCCAACGATGCCGGCGTCGAGCTCCTTGATCTGAATGTGCTTCGGATTATCGGCAATGTCGCGAGCGGTCGGCAGCAGGCCAACGTCGGGACGCAGCTTGAAGAGCCCGTTCGCTTGCAGAAGCAGCAACGCGCGGCCTTCGTTGCTCGGATCGTTCGGTACGCCGATCGTGGCGTTTTGCGGGAGCGCTGCGACGGATTTCACCTTTCGCGAGTAAAGGCCGATTGGTTGCACGTAGGTATAACCGACTGGCACGATCTCGTAGTGGCGCGCTGCAATTTGCGCGTCGAGATAAGGTTTGTGCTGAAATGAATTGGCGTCGAGGTCGTGTTGCGCGAGCGCTTCGTTTGGTTGAGTGTAGTCGGAGAACGTCGTGATCTTGACGGTGAGGCCATGCTTGGCCGCATTGGCCGCGACGGTGCGCCACACGTCTTCATCTTCGCCGGACATGATGCCGACACGCACTGTTTGATCGGCTGCCAACGCCGATTGTGCGCTCACGACGCCGCAAGTCAGAAGAAGGGACAACATGATGCGGCTGAGAGTACTGGTCGTTTTCATATTTTGTGAAGTCATCAAAATGAAGGATCAGGAGATCCTAGAGGCACAGCCGCCGTCACACAAACAATATCCAGCACTAACGTTATGGCGGATGAGCGCAAGCAGAAAGGCGCGGCGGCAACGCTAAAAAACAGGCGCGAACAAGTCGTGCGGACGAATCGAACGCGGCATACGCAGTTTCCGACCAGATAGCAGGTTTGACTCCAGCCAGGCATCGGGTCGAGAAATGGCAGGCGGTTTGATATGGGTCGGCGAGAGCGGCTATTGGCGCATCTGCCTGCCGGCGCCAGGATAAAGCCGCTTCATTTCATGCGTTTTGCCAGCGCGCGTCGGTGACGACGAGCTTCTTCGGGATCAGCTTGATGTCGTAAAGCGTGTCCGCGATTTGCTGTTGATACGCAAAGGTGCCCGCGTCGACCGGCAACACACCATAACCTGTGCGGCCGAGCGCGAGTTCGAGCGTGCCTGTGTCGAGGCCGGTAAGCGGTGCAAGCTGGGTAGCGACAGCCGCCACGTTGTGCTCGGCCCAACTGTCGAGCTGCTGAAGTTCGGCCAGCACCGCGTGGACGGCGTCGGCGTGCGCTGTCGCAAACGAACGGCGAGCGACATAATATTCGACGTTGCGCACCAGGCCTTCGCCATTCGTGAGCACGCGCGCGCCCAACTGGCGTTCGGCGGCGGCAAGATACGGATCCCAGATCGACCAGGCGTCTACACTGCCATTGGCAAAAGCGGCGCGCGCATCGGCGGGAACCAGGTAAGCCGTCTGGATCTCGTTGTAGCCAACCTTGCCGTGCTCCAGGGCTTTGACGAGCAGATAGTTGGCATTCGAGCCTTTGGTGACGGCTATTTTCTTGCCGCGTAACTCGGACAGCGAGCGGATCGGCGAGTCCTTGGGCACGATCAGCGCTTCGCCGCGCGGTGCGTCCGGCTCGGCGGCGATGTAGACGAAGTCCACCCCGCCCGCCTGAGCAAACACCGGCGGCGTCTCGCCCACGACGCCGATATCGACAGCATTTGCATTCACGCCCTCCAGCAATTGAGGACCCGCCGGAAATTCGAGCCACCTGACGGAAAAGCCGAGCGGAGCGAGACGCTTTTCAAGCGTGCCACGCGCCTTCAGTACGATGAAATTGCCATATTTCTGATAACCGATATTCACAACCTTGCCGGCTTGCGCATTGGCCGTGCCGCTTGCGCTCAACGCCATGCCGAGAGTGCCGAGTCCACGGAGCGCTGTGTCCGCGCCAAGGCTTGCGGCCATTTTCAATAACGAACGGCGGCTGTCGCGCACGCCGTTGGGCTTCGATTCGGTATTAGACATGAGGCGGATGTCCTGACGGGATAAACACGCCGCGCGAGCGGTATGGCGCTGCCGTTATTGCAGCAGCTTCGACGCACGAATGAGTGAGTGCGCATGATGCGCAACACTCAACGCGCCGTCAAAGAATAGTTTTTGCTATCGATACCGGCTATGCGGATATATGCCGTTGCTCAACCTTGCCGCCGTCGCCGGTGTCGTATTCGGCGGGCAGGCGAAGAGGATGTTGCGCGCCCTGAGCGCGTCGCCCAGGGTGTCGGTCGCGATGGGTAATCGGTGGGCTATTTCCCGGAATGCTATCCGCGCGGCTATGCGAATGAAGACCGCGCATACCCGTACATGCACTGCTAGTGCTTGATGGTGCGTTTTTCGTGCACATCATGAAATTCTTCTCGTACCGGTCGAGATATCCAAAGCAAATTTGCTTGGTTGTTGCACGACAGCGTTCAAACGTATGCTCACAGGTTCCTTCTTCAGGATGCCATACCTATGACCGTGCATGCAGCGACCGCCGCACAACGCAATGAGTGCTTGAGCCTGTCTCACGAAAGACAGAACCGAACCGCAGGGACGTCGACGCAACGCGTCGGCGTATGGGCCTATCGAGCCGCGCCAACCAGAGTGGTCCGTTAAATGAAAGCCGTTCATTTATCTCTGGCCGGACTCGCGGCCGTTGCCTTTGTTTCCATACTGAGCGGTTGCGGCAAATCCGATTCAGCACAAACCGGTCTGTCGGCGCAGGCAGCGAAGCCGGTCTCCGGTGGAACGCTCACCTGGGGTGTCACCACCGAGCCCGCCTGTTTCGACCCGCATCGCTCGTCGCAACAGAATGCCTTCTGGGTGGAGCGCAATTACATCGACTCGCTGATCAGCAAGAAGACCGACGGTACCTACGCACCGTGGCTCGCGAAGTCGTGGAGCGTTGCCGACGACGGCAAGAGCTACACCTTCAATTTGCGCGACGACGTTCACTTCACCGACGGCACGCCGTTCAATGCCGCCGCCGTGAAGGCCAATTTCGACTACATCCTGAACAATGTCAGCACCACGTCGGCCTCGGCGTCCCTGCTGGTTCACTATGACCGCGCTGAAGTCGTGTCGCCCTACGTCGTGCGTCTCGTCATGAAGCAACCCGATTCGACCACGCTCGAATCGCTGTCCAGCGTCAAACTGGGTTTCATTTCGCCGAAAGCGCTGGCCGGGAATCATGATCTGTGCGGAGGAGGACCGGGTGTGGTGGGAACGGGCCCGTTCGTATTCAGCGCCTATCAGCGTGGTCAGGCGGCCGTCTTCGCGCGCAATGCCGACTACAGGTGGGCACCCGGCAATGCACAACACCAGGGCGCCGCGTATCTCGACCGGGTGACTTACCGTTTCCTCCCCGAAGCGGCGGTGCGCACCGGTGCGTTGAGTTCCGGCCAGGTCGATCTGATCGAAGGCGTTCAGCCGACCGATGCGAGTGTGTTCGACAAGGTCGACGGTTTCCAGTACCTCACGGGCCCTTCGGCGACCACGTCTTTCACGCTGAACATCAACTACACCGTCGCCCCGGCCAGTGATGTCCGCGTGCGGCGCGCGCTGCGCGACGGCTTCGATCTCGATGCGATCGTGAAGAGCGTCTATCTCGGGACCGTGCAGCGCGCATGGTCGAACATCGGTCCGGACAATGCGGACTACAACGCCGCGCTCAAGGGTTCATGGGGCAACAACGTGGCCGCGGCGAACAAGCTGCTGGACGAAGCGGGCTGGACTCAACGCGATAGCGAAGGTTTCCGCACCAAAGACGGCAAGCGTCTGTCGATTGAGATCGGCTATCCGCAGCCGTATGTGCGCGACAGCCGCGACGTGCTGATTCGCGCTATCCAGTCGGCGTTGCGTCAGAACATCGGCCTCGATCTCGGCTTGCGCATCAACACGGCGGGCGATTTCGCGAACGAGAAGGCGACCGGCAACTGGACGATCTACCCCAACACCGACAATCCGTCCGACGTCGCGATGGAACTGTGGGACATGCTCGGCGACCAGGGTTTTCTGTACAACGCGATCAGGAATCCGGACCCGACGATCACAGACGCGATAAACCGTGCGCGCCTGCTGCCGGTCGGCGATGCGCGTCGCCAGTTGCTCGCCGACGTTCAGAAACGCGCCGTCGATCAGGCCTTTATCGTGCCGCTGTTCGCGCCGGCCTATCATCTCGCGGCGAAGTCGTCCGTGCATGGCATCGGCTTCGAGCCGGAGCTCGACGGTCCGGCCAGTTCGTACGACATCTGGGTCGACAAACAGGGAGGCTGACGTGGTCAGGAAGATCGTCACACGGCTGTTGACCGGTCTGCTCGTGTTGTGGCTTGCCGCCAGCGCGGCGTTCGTCGCGATTCACGCACTGCCGGGGCGTATCGAGGACGTGCTGGCCGGCGACCTTTCGTATCCGGGGCTGCGCGAGTCGATTGCCGCGCAGTGGGGACTCGACCACAGCCTGCCGTGGCAGTACGGACGATTCCTGCTGCGCCTCGCGCATGGCGATCTGGGGATCTCGTTCGTGATGCAGCAACCGGTGCTGGCCGTGCTCGGCAGCCAGCTCTGGCCGACTGTGCAGCTCGCGGCCGCGGCCGGCGTGCTCGCCATTGTGCTGGCGCTGGTGGTTGCCACCTCGACTGCGGGATTCAGCGGAGGCGCCGGCGCATGGGCGAGCCGCATTGCCTCGACGCTCGAACTCGCCTTTACGTCCACGCCCGTATTCTGGCTCGGGATGTTGTTGCTGATCGCGTTTTCGTTTCACTGGCGTCTGTTCCCGGTCTCCGGCGCGGCGGGCTGGCGCGCGCTCGTGCTGCCGGCGGTGACGCTCGCGTTGCCCACGGCCGGGGTTCTGTCGCAGGTGATGCGCGAAGCGTTGGAGACGACCCTCGACAAACCCTTCGTGATGACCGTGCGGGCGCGTGGTGTTTCTGAGGCGGCCCTGCGTGTGCGGCATGTATTGCGCCACGCGTTGCTGCCGGTCGTCACTCTTGGCGGCTGGCTGATCGGCGGCCTGCTTGGCGGGGCGGTGATTACGGAGAAGATGTTCGGCCGCCCCGGCATCGGCAGTGTGACGCTGGCAGCGGTCACGTCGCAGGACGTGCCGGTGGTTCTGGCCGTCGTGTTGCTGGCGGCATTCGTCCATGTGGTCATGTCGACGCTGCTCGATGTCGCCTATCTCTTCATCGATCCCAGGCTGCGCAATTCATGAGTGATCTGCCGCTTTCTCCGGTTTCACCGGTTTCACCGATTGCGCGCCCTGGTTGGGCGTCGCGGGTTCCCGTGCCGGTGCTGCTCGCCGCAGCGTTCCTCGCGGTGCTTGCTTTTTCTATGGCTTTTCCGCGCGTCGTGACGCCTTACGACCCGCTGGTCAGCGATGTGGCGCATGCCATGCAGCCGCCGGACGCTACGCACTGGTTCGGCACGGACAGAATCGGTCGCGACGTGTTCTCGCGGGTGATCTACGGCGCCCGATATTCGCTGCTGATCGGGCTGTCGAGCATGATCGTGAGCCTGTTGGTGGGGCTCGTGCTCGGCGTGACGGCCGGGCTTGGCCGACGTGCGGTCGATGAAGGCGCGTCGCGTGTGTTCGACGTGTTGTCGGCGTTTCCGCCGGTTCTGCTGTCGCTGTTCGTGGTCACGTTTCTTGGCCAGGGGATCGTGAACATAGCGGTCGCGGTCGGCATCGCGGGGATTCCGAAGTTCGGGCGCGTGTTGCGCTCACAGACCCTTGGCGTGAGACGTGCCGATTACGTGACCCATGCCGTGACGTTCGGCATGTCGCGAGCCCGCGTGTTCGTGCGTCACATCCTGCCTAACGTGCTCGCGGCCGTGCCGGTGATCGCGACCATCGACATCGGCAGCGCGATCATCGCAGTATCCGCACTGAGCTTTCTGGGGCTGGGACCGCAACCGCCGACGCCCGAGTGGGGCGTGATGCTCGCCGAAGGACGCGACGTGTTGCGTGTCGCGTGGTGGCCGAGCGTGTTCCCGGGCATGGCGATCACGCTGACGGTGATGGCGTTTTCGCTGATCGGCAAATTCCTGGCTCGTGTCTATGGAGTGCGCACCCGATGAAAACAGATCCGTCATTGGCGCAGCCGCAATCGCTCGTCGATATCCGCGGGCTGAGCATCAGTTTCCCGCACGCCAACCAGGGGAAGCCGCTCGTACGCGGCGTCGATCTATCGATACGCGCCGGCGAATGCGTCGCGCTGGTGGGTGAATCCGGTTCGGGCAAAAGCCTGACTGCACGCAGTCTGATCGGTCTCGCCGGCCAGGGCGCGCGGATCGATGCGCACCGGTTCGATGTCAACGGCCTGCCTGCGCTCGACTTTCGCGAGCACGACTGGCGAGCGCTGCGTGGTGCGTTCGCGGGACTCGTCATGCAGGATGCGCTCGTGTCGCTCGATCCGCTGCGCACCGTGGGGGCCGAGATCGGCGAGGCGGTCGCGTTGCACGCCGGACTGCGTTCTCACGCTGAGCGCTCGGCGCGGGTGCGGGCTGTCATGAGCGATGTCGGCATTCCCGAGCCCGAGCGGCGTGTCCGTCAATACGCGCATGAACTGTCGGGCGGATTGCGCCAACGTGCGTTGATTGCGTCGGCGATTGCAGCGGGGCCCTCGCTTCTGATTGCCGACGAACCGACCACGGCGCTCGACGTGACCGTTCAGGCACAGATTCTCGCGGTATTGGCAGCCCGTTTGCGCGAGGGTGTGGGCGTGCTGCTGATATCTCACGATCTCGCAGTGGTCGCGGATATCGCAGACCGTGTATTGGTGATGTACCAGGGCGAAGTGGTCGATAGCGGTCCCACCGGAAGCGTGCTGAACAATCCTTCTCATCCTTACACGCGGCAGTTGCTCGCTGCGCAGCCCTCCGCGCTCTCGCGTGGCCATCAACTCGGGTCGGCGCGGATGGTGCCCGATCCGCAGGCACTCGGCGAAAGTGGCGAACTGACGATTCTGCGCGAACCACTGCCGGCCCGGCCGGCGCCATCGGACGAGATCGTGTTGAAGGTCGATGCGATCGGCAAGCGCTATGCAAGGCGCGGAGCAGCAGGCAACGATATGTTCACCGCACTCGACGATGTATCGTTCAGCGTGCACCGAGGTGAAGTGGTGGGGATCGTCGGCGAGTCGGGTTCCGGCAAAAGCACGTGTGCCAACATTGTGCTCGGACTCGTCACGCCATCCGCAGGCGCGGTGGATTTTCTCGGTACGCGCTGGAACGGCGCGAAGCTCAAGGAAGCATCGCGCCGCGCATTGCGGCCGCGTCTTCAATACATTCCGCAAGACCCGCTCAGTTCGTTCGATCCGCGACATACCGTGCAACAGTTGCTGCAAGAGGGGCTGTTCTCTGTGGACCTGTCCAGGCGCGCGGTGATCGATCGCAGTGTCGAATTGCTTGAACAGGTCGGACTCGATGCCGGGTATCTCGGCCGGCGGCCTGCAACATTGTCAGGAGGTCAACGTCAGCGTGTGGCCATTGCCCGGGCGATCGCTCCGGAGCCGGCGTTGATCGTGTGCGACGAGCCTGTATCGGCGCTCGACGTTTGTGTGCAGGCTCAGGTGCTGGATCTGCTGGCCGCTTTGCAGGCGCGACTCGCCATGTCCTTGCTGTTCATTTCGCACGACCTCGACGTCGTGCGTCATGTCGCGGACCGGGTACTGGTATTCAAGGACGGGCGGGTTGTGGAAGCAGGGGAGGCGGAACGTGTTTTCGAATCGCCGCAACATGCCTATACCCGCGAGTTGATGGCGGCGTCGCCGTCGGTGCGTCGCGTGAAGCGCTCGCTCGAACCGGGCGGGGCGCTGATGAACAGAAGCTTGCTCGTAACCCTATGAGCTTTGTCTGGTTGCCCCGCGCTTCAGTGCCCGTTATTTTCGAACCATGCCTGAATCACGCCAGCGGTGGCATGCAGCGAATCGACGTGCCACGTTGCCGGGATGCATTCACCGCGAGTCGTTTGCTCCGCGTCACTCCCTGATTGGTGGACCGGACCCGCTTCGAAGCGCAAACCGGCAAGCGGCGCCGGTGCATATCTCACGCATGATCGCCAATGCATGTACAAGCGTCCTTCCGCGATCGTTCGATCCCGGAAGGTTGATGACTCTTGCCGAACGACTCAGGCTTTGCCCACCCGATAAAAACTCGGCGGCAGAGTGCCGTTGACTGCAAATGCGCCGACCTGGCGTTCGCGATAAACGCGCGGATTGTGCGACGAAATCGTGCGCGCGTTACGCCAGTAGCGGTCGAGACCTTCCGTGCGCAGCGTGGCCGATGCGCCCAGCGCGTCGAACAGATCGGTACTCGCGTCGAGCACCAGCCGGGTCACGACCGAGACGGACTGATCCACTTCCACATGGGCCTCGGTGTTGGCATGCTCACGTCGTGCTTCGCTCGCAATCGGATCCTGGTGAGCCTCGTAGCTGCGCTGCAATGCTTTCGACGCTTGCAGCACCACGGCATTGGCGGCATAGGCCGCCGCGTGCAGACGTCCGACTACCTGAAGGATTTGCGGATCGTCGGCCACGCGCGCCGCGTTGCCGTGACTGTACACACGGTCGCGATGGTGCACGCGCTGCGCAACGTCGTCCGCGAGGGCGCGCCCGATACCGGCCAGCGACGCCAGGTGGACCAGCTGATAGAACGGCACCGCATACGGAAAACGCGAGGAAGTCGGGCGGACCCATTCGGGCTCCACCGCGACGTCCGTGAAGATCGCGGTGCCGCTGGCGGTGAGCGCCTGGCCGAAGCCATCCCAGTCGTCCACTACTTCGACACCCTGCGCATGACGCGGCACCTGCAGGTACACCGTCTCCTCACCATCCTGTGCGGCCACGGCGATCCAGTCCGCGAACAGTGAGCCGGTGGTGTAGAACTTCTTGCCGTTCAGGCGCAGGCCATTCGGGGTCCTCGCCAGATGGGTGGCAAAGGTGCCGACCCTGGCGCTGCCCGCTTCGGACAGCGCTGCGCCGATCAATGCGCCCTCCGCCAGCAGGCCGAGCCAGCGCGCGCGCCAATCTTTTTCAGGCGCGGTCAGTACATCCTCGACGAACCCCAGGTGCGCCCGCACGGCGTTGACCACGTTGGTGTCCGCTGCGCCCAGCTCGATCAGCAGCGCAATCAGTTCGGGCAAGGTAGCGTCCACGCCGCCCTGATCGCGCGACAAACGCAGGCGGATGAAGCCCGCTTCGCGCAACCAGCGGATTTCCTCGTGCGGCAGTTGATGCAATCGGTCGCGCTCGACCGCGCTGGCACGGATGCGCGCGAATAGTGGCCGGAAGCGGCTGGCGAGTTCCTCATAACGGTCGCTGGGCGCGGCGCCCCAGGCGGAGTGGGGCTCGAAAGGGGCATCGCTATCCGATGAGGCGATGGTCGCGGGCACGGCATGGGTCATGGTCGGTCACTCTTTGAGGGAAAATAACGTGTCGAAGTGCGTGTGCGTGTATCAACGGGCGGAGCCAGCACGGGTGGGACGTTTCAGCCCAAGGTGCTCGCGCAGCGTGCGCCCTTCATATTCGGTGCGGAAAAGGCCGCGCCGGCGAAGCTCGGGCAGGACCTGATCGATGAATTCGGCGAGGCCTCCCGGGAACCAGGGCGCCATGATGTTGAAGCCATCGGCACCGCCTTCTTCGAACCACTGCTGCAACTGGTCGGCGATCGTTTGCGGCGTGCCGACCACCTGCTGATGGCCACGCGCGCCGGCAATACGCAGATACAGCTGCCGGATCGTCAGCTTGTCACGACGCGCCAGTTCCACCAGCAGATGCTGGCGGCTTTTGGGGCCATTGGTTTCGGGAAGCTCGGGAATGGGGCCATCCACGTCGTGATTCGACAGATCGATGCCGCCTATCACGGTCGACAGCAACGCTACGCCAACCACGGGATCCACGAGCGACTGCAACTGCTCGAATTTTTCGTCAGCTTCTTCCTGCGTGCGGCCTACTACCGGGAAGATGCCGGGCATGATCTTCACGTCGTCCGGATGCCGGCCGAAAGCGGGCAAACGGCCCTTGATGTCTGCATAGAAGGCCTGGGCTTCGTCGAACGTCTGGTGCGCGACGAAGATGACTTCCGCGGTGCGGGCTGCCAGCGCGCGGCCGTCCTCGGAGGCACCCGCCTGCACGATCACCGGACGCCCCTGCGGCGAACGGTTGACGTTCAGCGGTCCGCGCACCTGGAAATGCTCGCCGCGATGATCGAGCACATGCAGCTTGTCCGTATTCAGGTAGATGCCGCTCGCCTTGTCGCGTGGAAAGCTGTCTTCCTCCCACGAATCCCACAGGCCCAGCACGACATCGTGGAATTCAGCGGCACGTTCGTAACGCTTCGCGTGCTCCGGCAAATCGTCGCGGTTGAAGTTGCGGGCTTCGGTAGAGCTGCTCGATGTCACGAGATTCCAGCCTGCCCGTCCCCCCGAAATCTGGTCCAGCGACGCGAACTTGCGTGCCACGTTATAGGGTTCGTGAAACGAGGTGGAAACCGTCGCGATCAGACCGATGCGCTCGGTGACGGCCGCCAGCGCCGAGAGTAGCGTAAGCGGCTCGAAGAATTCGCTCCGGGCCGTGCGCGCGAGCGAGCCGGGATGCTTGCTTCTCACACCGGACGAATCGGCGAGAAACACGGCGTCGAATTTGGCCGCTTCGGCGAGGCGCGCCAACGCCACATAGTGGCGAAAGTTGCTGCCCGCGTCCGCTTGCGCATCGGGATGACGCCAACCGGCGATGTGATGGCCGGTCTGCATCAGAAATGCGCCGAGGCTGAACTGGCGAGTGGCTTGAGTCATGATGGCCCTGAAGGTGGGTGGGAGATCTGGCAGACCGGGATGACGGTGGTGGTGTCGGAATCCAATGCACGGGTGGCCGCGTCGCAAAGCAGCCCTTGCGCATCGGCAACCAGCGCCCACGCGTGCATTGCTACCGGAAGCGTGATTGGGAATTCGACCGCGCCGCGATATACCCGCGGATAGAGGCCTGACATGCGTCAAACGAAGCACCCGTGTCGGAAAGCGTGGCCCGGTCTGGAAGCCCAATGGTCAGTCGGTGATTGTTTCCCGTTGCCCGGTTGGACTCAACAAACCATTTTCGATATGCATATTGCGCGGGAAGGAATTATCGGGCGCCAGGCTTCGAACAGGTCAGTCGCGACGGAAATGGTTTGCTGCGAGTTGGCCGATGCGAAGCCCGCAATAGCAGCATTGGATTCGGTAGCCGGGGCGGAGCCGGCAGAGCCGAGGTTGTCGCCCGTGGTGCCCAGTGACGAAAATCCGGGGAAGTCCTTGCTGGGAACGGAGGGGATGGAATTTCGCGGTATTCCGCACAAGCAACGTAGTCCCCCTCTCTTCGCCAGAAACCGGACTAAAACCCCGTAAGTTGAAACGATTACGGCTTTTTTGCTTTTTTGGGCCCTTTGTCGGCCATCATGCAGCCCGGTATCGTGCAAACTTACTGTCGAAGTTTTGTGACCGCTGTCGCTCGACACGGGAATTCGCCCGCGGGAAAAGCTACGGCGCGTCCTAAAGAACGACAATGCGCTGCCGATAGTGCGTGCAGAGGTTTTGTGAAGGCGGATTTGGGCGTTCGTTGCGGATCAACTACGCATTGCCTCGGAAAAGCATCCTAAAATGCCCGACCAGGCCCGGATTTTCGGGGAAGTGGCGGTATGGCCTTGCCGCCGGGTCATGGTCGTCACGGATAAGCATTCAATGATGAGACATTCCGCTACGGAGGCGCTGTGATTCGAAACTGGCTTGGCGGTGTGTTATTGATGATATGTTGCGTGAGCAACGTCTTTGCGGCCGGCCCCGATTGTTCCCGGCCGTTTACGCTCGGATTACACGACCACGGGCTGCTCTATTCGCTCGATACCGATAGCGGCATCGACAAGGACTTCGCGGATGAGTTGATCCGGCGCAGCGGTTGCCAGATCAAGCTGAGCCTCATGTCGCGTGCACGTATCTGGAAGCTGATCGAGTCGGGTGCGCTCGATTTCAGCCTTTCCGGAATTGCGAATGACGAACGCAACCAATATGCTTCGTTCGCATGGTACTTCAGCAACAAATACTATCTGCTCGTGCGCAAAGACGCAGGCATCCACGACGTCGCGGAGTTCGAGCAGGACGATCACGCCCAACTCGGGGTAATCCGCAGTTTTCGCTATAGCGATTCCGCCAATCAACTGGTCGACAAACTGACGGCGGAAAACCGGATAAGCCAGGCAGGCGGACTCGAACCCCTCTATCAGGCGCTCATTCTGCGGCATATCCAGGGCATGATTATCGAACCGTTCGACTATCCCGCGCTGGAAGAGAAAAAGATA
Organism: Paraburkholderia sp. USG1; assembly: GCF_031570135.1. NCBI lineage: Bacteria > Pseudomonadati > Pseudomonadota > Betaproteobacteria > Burkholderiales > Burkholderiaceae > Paraburkholderia > Paraburkholderia sp. USG1. Next base: position 24,895 of record NZ_JAMWXW010000011.1, read on the forward strand.
CGCGACGTGACCACGATCATCGAGTTCAACGATCCCTCCGTGCCGCACGGACTGATCATGTCAAAGAAAGCACTCCCGGAGGCCGAACGGAAGAAGTGGCAGGCGCTGGTGGACGAAATGCGCGCTGACGGGACTGTGCGCCGCATCTTCGAAAAATACTTCAGGCCGGAGCTGGCCGATGCGATGGTGAACTTCAAGGCGTCGCCGTGACCCGGGTGCGCTCCGTCCTGCTGCCGCTGCTCGTGTTAACCGCGTCGCTTTGCGTGACGTGGACGGTATGGAATCACGAGCGGCAAGCCACCAGCAAAGAATTGCGCACCCAGTTTGATTACACCCTGGGCGATGCGGTCAGCCGCATCGAACAGCGCATGGCGAGCTACGAGCTCATGCTGCGCGGCGTGCAGAGTCTGTTTGCCGCGAACGGTACGATCGACCGCGACAGGTTCCGGCGCTATGTCGGCGCGCTCAATCTCGACGCGAACTTCTCCGGGATCCACGCCGTCGGTATCGTCGAATGGGTACCGGCGGCGTATAAGGCGAGTCACATGGCGAGAATGCGCGAGGAAGGCATTCCCGGCTATACGATCCAGCCCGAAGGGCAGCGTGAGGACTATGCGCCGCTCGTTCAGCGCGAGCCTTATGTCGGCCTCACGCAGAGTTCGCCCGGCTTCGACACCTGGAGCGATCCGGTGCGGCGCGCCGCAATGGAGCGAGCCCGCGACTCCGGCATGGCGGCACTTTCGGGAACGGTGCACCTTTTGATCGATGCGGATTCGGAGCGCCGGCCGGGCTTCATCATGTACCTGCCGATCTATGCGTCGGGTGAAACGCAGGAGAACGTCCTGCAGCGGCGGGCCCACATTACCGGTTGGGTCTATGCATCGTTCCGTATGCACGACGTGATGGCGAGCCTCTACGGCGAACAGCCCGCGGGCGTCTCGCTGGCCATTTACGATGGCGTAGCGGCATCGGACGCGGCGCTTCTATACCGCACCCCGGCTGCGAACAGGCGGCATGCGCCCGCGTTGATGTCCGCAAACGAATACCTGGTCGTGGACGGGCGCGACTGGACGCTGTCGATGGATGCCTCCGACGAATTCCGTTCCCGGCTGGGCAGCAACGCGGAGTCGTTGATTGCAGGCGCTGGAATCGGGCTGAGTCTGCTGCTGGCTCTTCTGACCTGGCTGATGGTGACAGGGCGGGAGCGCGCCATCCGTCTGGCTTCGGAAATGACACGGGAGTTGCGCGAGAGCGAAGAGAAATTTCGCGCGATCGCCGATTGCACGGTGAACCTGGAGATCTGGTGGGGACCGGACGGGAAACCGCGCTGGATCAATCCGTCCGTCGAACATTACACGGGCTACACGGTCGCCGAATGCATGGCCATGCCGAACTTCGCACGCACGCTGATCCATCCGGATGACGTAGAGCGCGTTGCGCCTGAATTTCAGAAAGGGCTTCAGGGCTTTCGCGGCGACGATCTCGAGTTTCGTTGCGTGCGCAAGGATGGTTCGCTGCTGTGGCTCTCGCTCTCGTGGGTGCCGATCAGCAATGCGAGGGGAGACTTCGTCGGCTTTCGTACGAGCGGGCGCGATATCACCGAGCGTAAGAAGTCGGAAGAGAAGATCCGGGAACTGGCCTTCTACGACACGCTGACCCGCCTGCCCAATCGCGCACTTCTTCTGGACCGGCTGAGGGAGTCGATGGCGGCCAGCCGCGAGAACAACGTCTGCGGCGCGCTCATGTTCATCGATCTCGATCACTTCAAGACGTTGAACGATACGCTCGGCCACGACAAAGGCGATCTGCTGCTGCGACACGTCGCGTATCGGCTGTCCAGTAGTGTCAGCAAGGGAGACACAGTCGCGCGGGTGGGCGGTGACGAGTTCGTGGTCGTGCTGGGCAATCTGAGTCTGAACAAGGCGGCCGCGACCGCGGAGACCGAGGCCGTGGGCGAGAAAATCCTCGCCGTGCTGGGCCGCGCCTACGAGCTCAATGGCGTTCAGTTTCGCAGTACCGCCAGCATCGGCGTCACCGTCTTCGACGCAGAGCAGACCTCCACGGACGAGCTGTTCAAACAGGCCGATCTCGCCATGTATAAGTCCAAGGAGCGTGGCCGCAATGCCATGTGCTTCTTCGATCCCGCCATGCAAACGACGGTGCTGAAGCGAGCCGAGCTCGAGGTGGGCTTGTGCAATGCGATCGAGGAGAACCGCTTCGTTCTGCATTATCAGGCGCAAGTCGTCGACGGCGATCATATAACCGGCGCCGAGGCACTCGTGCGTTGGGAGCATCCCGTGTGCGGCCTGATACCTCCGGCGGAGTTCATTCCGCTTGCGGAGGAAACGGGCCTCATTCTCGAAATAGGGCGAATGGTATTGGAGTCCGCATGTGCGCAGCTCGCGCTGTGGGCAACGCAGCCGCAGATGGCGCATCTGTCGATCGCAGTGAACGTCAGCGCCCGGCAATTCCGTGAGCCGGACTTCGTGGAGAGCGTGCTGGACGTGATCAACCGGAAAGGGGCGAGGGCGGACCGGCTGAAGCTGGAACTGACCGAGAGCGTTCTCGTTGAAAACGTCGAGGATATTATCGAAAAGATGGGCGCTCTTCGAGCTCGAGGCGTGACGTTCTCTCTGGATGACTTCGGGATTGGATACTCCTCGCTGTCCTACCTGAAACGGTTGCCATTGGACCAGCTGAAAATCGACCGTTCCTTCGTGCGCGACATCCTGGAAGACCCCAACGATGCTGACATTGCGAGAACCATTGTGGCGCTTGCCCGCAGTTTCGATCTTGGCGTCATCGCCGAGGGCGTCGAGACCGAGGCGCAAAGAGACTTTCTTGCGGTAGCAGGATGCCATGCCTATCAGGGGTTTCTTTTCTGCAAGCCGCTTCCGGTACGGAGTTTCGAGCAGTTCGTGGCGAGCTTCGAATGCCGGGACCGGATGGAAGACCGGCGGCATGGTCGCGATGAGAGAAGCGTCGATTCAGATACGGTGACCTGACCGGCATTGTGCAACGCACCGTCCGGCCGATTTTCGATGCTGTACACTTCAGCGGAAACTTCAGCCGGAGGGCGCGGCATGGATCGCAAGGTCAAACTGCTGTCTGGACTGAATCTGTCGAGTGCAATCGGTGCGGAAATCGGTGCGCTTTGCCGACCCGTGGTGACGCGCTCGGAGGGTACGGTTTACTACATCGACCACGCCAGTACAGAAGTTCTGCGCGAAAAATATAAACACGATCCGAATGTCGATATCGACGCGCTCGTGGACGTCGATGCCGTATGGGGCCAGCAATCGTTATCCGAAGCGCTTGGCGGCAAATTGGTCGATTATGTGATCGCCTCTCATGTGGTCGAGCATGTTCCCGATCTCGTCGGCTGGCTTGCCGAGGTCGGTGCAATACTCAAACCGGGCGGCCAGTTGCGGCTCGCAGTGCCCGATAAGCGTTTCACCTTCGATCTGATGCGGGAAGATTCGCGCATCAGCGACGTACTGAGCGCCCATGTCGTGCGGGCGCGCATTCCGCAGCCGCAGGCCATCATCGACCATATTGTGAACGTGCGATACGACGTCAGCGCAGGAGAGATTTGGGCCGGCATACGTTCGGATGGGCGGCCGGCGCATACGTTCGCGGATGCGATTGCTTCCGCCCGGGACGCATTTGCAAACGGCAACTATCACGACGTGCACGTCTGGGTATTCACGCCGGTCACGTTTGCAAGGATTTGCCGGCAACTCGTTGAAAACGGATTGCTGAGCATGTCATGCGCTAACTTTTTCGACACCGCCAGAAACGAACTCGAGTTTCAGGTTCACATACGGCAGTGCGCCGATGTGGAATTCGCTGCCGCCACCTGGGCACGCGTGGAAGCGGCAGCCATGTCTCTGCCGCCACCCGCGAATCCCGCTGTGCCGTTGCCTGAGGGGCGCGCCGCGCCTTCTCTATTGCAGCGTGTCGTCCGGCGCATGGGACGTGTGCTGTCATAGCGCGATCCCGGCAGCGGACCTCCGTCGCCCTCCTTCATTGCAACTCGATTACGGTTATCTATTATCGTGACGACCCGGAATGTTTCCCTAATCTGTAAAATGCGCGGATGGAAACACACAGCATCCGAGACGCAAGCTCTTTGCGCTACGTAGCCGGCCTCGATGGACTCCGAGCCATTTCGATGATGCTGGTCGTTCTGTTTCATTACACGAGCTATTTTTCCAGCCGCCTGGCAGGGTTGGGCGGCACCTGGAGCGGTGTAGCGCGTATTGCTTCGACCGGCTGGATAGGCGTCGACGTATTTTTCGTGATCTCGGGTTTTCTGATCACAACAACGCTGTTGAAGAGGCCGGTCGATTCGCTCGCGTCATACTCGACATTCATTCGGCGCCGCGCAATCAGATTGCTGCCGGCCTATGTCGCAAGTCTGCTGATATTCACACTTGTCGCGCTACTGGGTGATCCGCATAGCAAAGTACTGAGAAACGAGTATCTGCTATGGACATTCACGGCCAGCCTGCAGTCGCTGCTGGGTGATCGGGTCGCACTTGCCGATCAGTATTTCTCGATGGCGCATTTCTGGACGCTGGCGGTGGAATGGCATTTCTATCTCGTCTTCCCGCTTCTCGTCGCCCGTTGCCGCTCATACTTTCGCCCGGCCGTGGCGCTGCTGCTGATCGCCATCGCCTTCCGACTGATATGCCATTTTGCCGGGATTTCCGACAACGGCATCTATACATTCACGCTTTGCCGGATCGACTCGATTGCGGTAGGTTGCCTGCTGGCACTCGTGCCTGCCCGCATTGGTTCAAGGCAGTCGGCAGCGGCCGGCATGCTCGGCGCGGCGCTTTTCATATCGATCTGGATTGCCTTGGCGCTTTCAGACGTGCCATTCAAGACCCTGGCATGGCTTCAGACGTTTGGTTATACGCTTCTGGCCATTTCGCTCGCGTTGATGATCTACCGGGTCATCCATTCCTCTCCGCGCTCGGTGATCGTGCGTGCGCTGGAATCCAAGCCGCTTGCTTCGACGGGACGCGCAAGTTATAGCCTGTATATCTGGCACTTGCCCTTTTATCCGGCCGTTGTGCTGGCCGCGCAAAGTAACTTCACGGACGTCAGGCTTGCCTATCTGGTCGCAGTGCTGACTGGCGTCGTGATGACGGCGGCGCTCGGGGGGCTCTCTTATCGGCTGGTCGAATCCCGGTTCGCCCGGGCGCGCCCAGCGGTGCTTGCCTGAAAACGGCGTACCGTTGCGCGGCAACGCATTCGCACTGCTGCAGAATCACCGCGATCGACCCCGTCGGGTAATCGCGGCAAGACGCGCTGCGCGGGATCGTAGAGCAAGGCGGATCATCTTGCTCTAAACTAGCTGCCGCCCAAGCCAGCCTAGTCAAAAGCAAGAACGCCATGCCTCCAGAACCCGCCGACCCGTCCGACTCTTCATCCGTTAGTCTGCCGAAACAGCCCGCATTTCAACGTTTCTGGTGTACCCGCATCCTCTCGTCGCTGTCGTTCCAGATGCTCGCTGTGGCAATGGGCTGGCACATCTACGCGCTCACACACAGCGCCTTCGCACTGGGCCTCGTCGGCCTCGCGCAATTTCTACCGATGTTCGTGCTGACGCTCGTGGTCGGCCATGTTGCCGACCGTTATGACCGCCGGCGAATCGCGGCCATCTGCCAGAGCCTCGAAAGCGTTGCTGCATTGCTGTTCGCCTGCGGCACTTTCGGTGGCTGGATCAGCGCGCCGGTCATCTATGTGCTGGCCGCGTGCGTCGGCGCGGCGCGAGCATTCGAGTCGCCCGCGGTGGCTTCACTGCTGCCGGGCGTCGTGCCGCGGGGGCAGTTGCCCAAAGCCACGGCGTGGGCCACATCAGCGAATCAGACCGCGCAGATCGCGGGCCCGGCACTGGGCGGTCTGCTCTACGGCATCGGCCCCGGCGCGGCTTATCTCGCCTGCACGTTGTCGTTCGCGGCCGCCGCCACGGCCGTGTGGAGCATCCCACTGCGGGCGAAGCCGGCGAACCGCGCGCCCGTCACGCTCGAGTCGGTATTCTCGGGCATCGCCTTCATTCGCAAGGAGCCGGTCATTCTCGGCGCACTGTCGCTCGATCTGTTCGCCGTGCTGTTCGGCGGCGCGACCGCGCTGTTACCGGTCTTCGCGCGCGACATCCTGCACACGGGGCCGCTCGGCCTCGGGCTGCTGCGTTCGGGCACGGCCATCGGCGCGCTCGCGGGCACCATCTGGCTCGCGCATTTCCCGTTGCGCAACCGCCCCGGCGCGGCGATGTTCGGCGGCGTAATCGCGTTCGGCGCGGCCACTGTGGTGTTCGGGCTGTCGCATCAATTCCTCGTGTCACTCGTCGCGCTCATGGTGCTGGGCGCCTCGGACACCATCAGTGTCGTCGTGCGCCTGTCGCTCGTGCAGTTGCGTACGCCGGACGACATGCTGGGACGCGTCAGCGCGGTCAATTCGCTTTTCATCGGGACGTCGAATCAATTGGGCGAATTCGAATCCGGCGTGACGGCGGGGTGGTGGGGCGCACAGCCGGCTGTCCTGGTAGGCGGCGTGGCGACCATTGCCGTCGCTTTGCTATGGATGCGTTTTTTTCCGGAACTCGCTCGCACGCGCTCACTGGAGCGCGAAGAGGAACTGGCGCCGAGCCATTGACCGGTTGCACCCGGCGCGCGGACATATTCCCAACCTTTAGCGGCTTGCGCGCCTCCCACGCGCGGATGATCTGACGTCGGCTTCACCCATCCATGATGGCGGCACCTTCACTCGGCTCCTCTCATCATGCGCATTGCCCCGTTGCCTCCGCTCCAATGCCTGGTCGCATTCGAATCGGCCATACGGCATGCGAGTTTCACCAAAGCCGCCGCGAAACTGCATCTGACTGTTTCAGCGAGGCGAAGTGGTGAGCGAGCGCGGCAGCGTGGCGTCGCGCTGATCGACGCATCTGTGTTTTGGCGCAGGCCGTTGCTCAGGCCCGCGCGGCACTCACGCGCAGTGCGCTCCATCGCACTGTCGCCAGAACCGATGCCGCGACGATCAATGCTCCGCCGACCCACGCGGTTGCCGAAATTCGCTCACCTAGCCAGAGGCAGGCAAACAACGCTCCGAACGCCGGTTCGCTGCCCATCAGCAGCGAGACGCGTGTCGGGCTGCTGCGCTTGATCGCGAAGTTCTGCGCAAAGAACGCGAACAGCGTGCATGCAATCACGAGATAGCCGACGTAACTCCAGAACACAGCATGTCCGGCAAGCGAGGGCAACGGCTGCCACTGCTGCGGCACGAACAACCAGGCGGCCGCGGCGCTGCCGAATGCCACCACACCCGACTGAACCGCTGTTACCGACAAGGGCGGCAGGGCAGAGTCGCGCATGACGCGTTTGGTTACGCACACCGTCAATGCGCGCAACAGCGCGGCCAGCAGAATCAGCGCATCGCCCGGGTTGAAGCTCAGTGCGCCGTCGCCCGCGAGCAGCCACGCGCCCAGCAGGGAAAGTGCCACCGCCAGCCATTCGACACGACTCGGCTTGCGCCTGAGCAGCAACCATTCGACAAGCGGCGTGAGCACCACGCATAGGCTGATCAAAAAGGCGGCGTTGGCCGCACGGGTCATCAGGATGCCGAAGGTTTCGCACAGAAAGATGCCCAGAAGCAGCGCGCCGGCGATCAGCACGCCGCGTAGCGTGCGGGCGTCGGCGGCGCGCAGATGGCGCAGAGCCGGCGACAGAATCACGAAAGTGATGCCGAAGCGCAGCGCAAGCAGGCCCAGCACCGGATAAAACACTAGCGCGCTCTTGACCACGCCGTAACTGGTGCCCCACACCACGGCGACGGCGAGCAGCATCAGATCGGAAAGCATGAGCAGGCGTTCCTGTTTCGACATGGTAGACCTCGATTGAAAGAGCCCGTATTGTCGAACTTTGCGTGACGCGTGATAATCGGGTCGTGGTGCATAGCGTTTGTGTCACAAATGCATTAATAGACTGGTCGCACTCACGGAATCCGACGATGACCCCAACGGAGCTTTTCGCCTTGCTGCCGGACATGGCGGTATTTGCACGCGTCGTCGATGCGGGTAATTTCTCGGTGGCCGCGCGGCAACTCGGCAGCACGCCATCCACGGTCAGCCGCCAGATCAAGCGGCTCGAAGACGCGCTCGCAACGCGTTTGCTCGAACGTTCCACGCGCACGGTGCGAGTCACGGAGTCCGGCGCACAAGTGGCGCGATTCTGCCGCGACATGGTGAGCGCCGCGTCGGGTGCGGTCGATGCGGCGGGACAACTGGCTGGCAAACCCCAAGGCAAGGTCAGCGTAAGCGCGCCGACCCAGTTCGCGAAGTCCGTGATTCATCCGCTCATCCCCGGCTTCCTGCGCGCTTACGACGAGGTTGACCTGCAACTGCTTTTCACCGATCGCGACGTCGATCCGCTTGCCGACGATATCGATCTGGTGATCCGCCTGACCGAGCATCCGCCGCAGGGTCTCGCGGGGCGCCGGCTGGGCGCGGTGCGTTGGCTGCTGGTGGCGTCGCCGGCGTATTTGCGCGAGCGCGGTACGCCGGCGCAGCCGCGCGATCTGCTGAAACACGCGTGTATCTATCTCGGCGAGACGGCCGACGACAACCGCTGGCGCTTTCGCCGCGGCACCGAGACACAGAGCGTCGACGTGAAGGGGCGCTACATTGCGAATCACGCCGGTGCGCGACTCGAAGCCGCGTTGCAGGACTTCGGTATTGCGTGCGTGCCGGAATTTGCCGCCGCGGAGTGGTTGCCAGGCGGCGAACTCGTACAGGTTCTACCGGACTGGAATCTCGAAGCGCGCGCTTACGTGGGGTCGGTGTGGCTGCTTTATCCGCCGAACCGTTTCTTGCCGCCGAAGGTGAGGGCGTTGATCGATTACCTTGTCGAGCATCTTCACGACGCGCTCGATACGGCATGAGAACCGCCGCACGCGTGCTGAATCGCGGCGGATATTCTTCGGTTTCTGCCCGGGTGTTTCGCTGCGGATGCTGCCAGACAACCCGGACAAACGAACCCTCAAGCAACCACCTCACTCAAAGGCAAAACCCCCAGAGCATTCCGAATGGCGTCGGCCAACTCAGCAGCGGCAAACTTGGCCACATACCCATTAGCCCCAGCGTTCTTCACATGCGCCTCGTTGGCCGCCCCGGTCAGAGAAGAATGAATGATGACCGGAATATCACGAGTACGTTCGTCCGCCTTGATCTGCCGGGTCAGCATGAACCCATCCATCTCGGGCATCTCGAGATCGGTGAGAACAAGCGCAATACTATCCTTCACCCGCGTCCCATTGGACTGAGCCTCGCGCGCAACCTGCTGCAAGGTATTCCAGGCTTCTTCCCCGGTCTTGGTCATGACGAAGTCAGCCCCAATAGCACTCAAAGCCTGCTCGATCAACTTACGGGCAAACCCGGAATCATCGGCAGCAAGAATCTTCGCCCCATGCCGAATGCCCAACGCCGCCCCAACGGAAGCAGGATCGACACTCGGATGCTGTGACGGAAACACATCACGCAACACCTGCTCCACATCGATTACCTGAGCGAGCCGCGAGTCGCCCGTATTGCCGTCGATCCGCGCGATACTCGTGACGAGATTGCCGCCTGCCGCGCCCTCGGCGGACAACACCTGGTTCCACTCCAGCCGTACGATATCGTCGACTTCCTCGACCGCGAACGCCTGCGTCGAGCGCGCGAATTCCGTCACCAGCAGGATGTTCAGACCGCGTGTGGGCTCGCAGCCCATCAGTCGCGGCAGGTCGATCACAGGGATGATCTGCCCGCGAATGTCCACCGCGCCCATCACGAACGGCGACGAACCGGCGATCGGCGTGACGGTCGGCATCGTCGAGATCTCACGCACCTTGAAGACGTTGATGCCGTACAACTCATGCGCGTCGCTGCCGGGTACGGAGCCCAGCCGGTACAGCAACAGCTCGAATTTGTTGGAACTCGTCAGGTTGCTGCGTTCATCGCTCGCGCGGTTTTCTACGGCCATTGAATCTCTCCAGAATTGCGGTGCGTGTGGTGCGCCATGCAATCGCTATGTTCGATCCTGGCGCGCGCCCTACCTTTCAGTTATCGGCGCGATCGGCGGAAAGTTCAACGATTCCACGCTCTTTTCCTTGCATGCTCTGGTTAACACGCAGCCGATAGGCGAGGCATGAGGTCGCCCGAACGGGGCCGCCGCGATGCAGACCTGGCAGGCCATTCATATGAAGGTTACCTGCGGTTACAGAAGCGACAGCGTCGTATCACATGGTGCACAGCGCGCCTCCTAGAATGCACAGCGATTAAAGCGTGGCGCAGTCAGGGGCTCGCAAGCTGACCGCGAGGTGTCCGTGCGGTCAGCACGCCGCCCGAGGCGCACACGCATTTGCCGTCGTTTCGCTTCCACCTCAAGGAGAACGTATGATCCGCTTGCCTCTCGCCACCATCACCAGTGCCTGCGCGGCTGGTCTGCTCGTCGTCGCCACCGCGGCCAGCGCTCAAACCGCTCCCGCGGCGCCCGCTGCGGACGCCGGCCGTCTGCATGCCGCCGACCAGACATTCATCGCGGACGGCACCAAAGCCGTCGCGACGCAGCGCGACGCCGCACGCCTCGCCACCTCGCGCTCGACCGACCGCGACGTCAAGGCGTTCGCCGAACGCGTGTCGGCCGATAACGCGAAAATCTCCGACGCGCTGCGCGCGGCGAGCCCGCGCGGTGTCGATGTGCCGAAAAACGACCCCGACGCAGCCGTGATCGCGAGCATCAACAACCTGCGCGGCGCCGACTTCGACAAGGCCTATATCGAACAGGTCGCGCTCGCCGGCGAACAGAAAGCACTGTCGGCATTCCAGGCGGAAATCGCTTCGGGCCGCGACGAGCAGTTGAAGGACGCGGCAAAGAAGGCGCTGCCGACTATCCAGGAGCACTACGCGATGGCGCAGGATCTCGCCAGGCGCAAGCATCTATCCAGCGCGGCGCAATAAGCAGCAGGCAGTAGACAGCAAGCACTTTGACACGCGTCACGCTGCTGCGTGAACGCGTGTCAGTTCCAGTGCGCAGTTTTCGGCGATAATCGGCTTCGCTCTTTCGGGTCCGCTGCGCGCATGATGCTGCGTGGCGCGCGCTCCGAAAGCTCCCATGATCTTCACGTGCATTCGATCGAAGCTGTCCGCATGAGCAAGCCTGTCAATCTGCCGCAACAGTTGGACCATATGCTTCGGCAAGCCGTCGGGCTTCAGCAGAACGGCGCATTTGCCGAGGCCGAGGAACTCTATCGCGAGATTCTCGAACTCAAACCTCGTCATTTCGACGCGCTGCAATTGCTGGGTGCGCTGGCGCTGCAAGCGGGCCGCTTGCAGGAAGGCGTCGAATTACTCAGAAAGGCGCTTGCCGTCAACGCGAAACAGGCGCCGATCCATTCGAATCTCGCCTATGCATTGAACGCGTTGCAGCGTTTCGACGAAGCACTCGCGAGTGCGGAGCGCGCACTGGCCTTGCAGCCCAAATTTCCCGACGCACTGAACAATCGCGGCAACGCGCAAGCCGGCCTGAACCGGCCGCTCGACGCGCTCGCCAGTTTCGATCGCGCGATTGCGCTGACGCCGGATTTTGCGCAGGCCTGGAACAACCGCGCCTGTGTGCTGCGCGACCTCGGCCGTCCCGCCGATGCGCTCGCCAGCTGTGATCACGCGCTCGCATTGCAGCCGGCTTATCCCGACGCGTGGAGCAATCGCGGCAACGCATTCAGCGACCTGAACCAGCCGGAAGAAGCGGAACGCAGCTACCGTCGCGCGCTCGAATTGGCCCCGGCATTTGCCGACGCCTGGAATAACCTCGGCCTCGCGCAGATCGATCTCAATCAGCACGCGCAAGCGCTCTCGAGTTACGAGCGCGCACTCGCCGCGAATCCCGCGGCGGCTGAGACGCATTGGAACGAGTCGCTGTGTCTGTTGCAAATGGGGCGGCTCGAAGCTGGCTGGCAGAAATACGAGTGGCGCTGGGAGCGCAGCCGGATCAAGGCAAGCCGGCGCGTGTTTGCACAGCCTCTTTGGCTGGGGGATTTTTCGATCGGGGGCAAGACGATTCTGTTGCACGCGGAGCAGGGCCTCGGCGACACGCTGCAGTTTTGCCGTTATGCCGCGCTGGTGTCGAAGCTCGGTGCGAAGGTCATGCTCGAAGTGCCGCCCGAATTGATGCGCCTCATGTCCACGCTCGACGGCGTGGACCAGTTGATCGAAGCCGGCGAGGCGCTGCCGCCGTTCGATTGCCACTGTCCGCTGCTGAGTCTGCCGCTGGCATTCAAAACAGACCTCGACAGCATTCCTTCGGCCACGCCGTATCTCTACGCGCACGCCGAAGCGGCTCGCCAATGGCGCGACCGGATTCACGCGCAAGCAGACACGCGCCTGAAAGTCGGACTCGTGTGGGCAGGCGGAAACCGGCCGCATGTCGCTGAACTTCGCAAGAACGACGCGCGCCGTTCGATCGCCTTCGAGCAGCTCGCGCCCATTCTCGACGTGCCCAACGTGCAGTTCTTCAGCCTGCAGAAAGGACCGGCTGCACAGCAGTTGAAAAGCGGCGAGTGGGGTGGCCGCATTGTCGATTACACGGAAGAACTGGACGATTTCGCCGACACCGCGGCCCTGGTGGCGAACCTCGACCTGGTGATTTCCGTGGACACATCCACGGCCCATCTGGCCGGCGCACTCGACCGGCCGGTGTGGATTCTGAACCGCTTCGACACCTGCTGGCGCTGGATGCTGGAGCGCACCGATACGCCGTGGTATCCGGGCGCGAGGCTGTTCAGGCAGCCCGCGTTGGGCGATTGGGACAGTGTGATGCAGGCCGCGCGTGATGCGCTGGCTGCGTTGAGCGCATCGGCTGCGAACGCCGCGCATCCCGGATAAAGATACCGTTCCCGCTCCGGCGAATTTACGCGGACGCGCGTAGACTGAACGTCCGTTTATCGACGGTTCAGCCACGGAGATACATCAATGGAATACAGACATCTGGGTGCATCCGGTTTCAAGGTGCCGGTACTGAGCTTCGGCACGGGCACGTTCGGCGGCAAAGGCGAGTTCTTCCAGGCGTGGGGCGCGACCGACGTCGCCGAGGCGCGTCGTCTGATCGACATCTGCTTCGATGCGGGCGTCACCATGTTCGACAGCGCGGACATCTATTCGAGCGGGGCCTCCGAGTCGGTGCTCGGTGAAGCGCTCAAGGGCAAGCGCGACAAGGCAATCATCTCGACCAAGGCAACCTTCCGTTTCGACGACGGGCCGAACAGCGTCGGCTCGTCGCGCTTCCATCTGATTCAGGCGGTGGACGCGGCGCTCAAGCGCTTGCAAACCGATTACATCGACCTGTTCCAGTTGCACGGTTTCGACGCCAGAACGCCGGTCGCCGAAGTGCTGTCGACGCTCGACGATCTGGTGCGCGCCGGCAAGATCCGCTATACCGGCGTGTCGAATTTCTCCGGCTGGCATCTGATGAAGTCGCAGGACGTGGCGGACCGCTACGGCTATCCGCGCTACGTCGCCAATCAGACCTACTATTCGCTGGTCGGCCGCGATTACGAGTGGGAGTTGATGCCGCTAGGCGTCGATCAGGGCGTGGGCGCGGTGGTGTGGAGTCCGCTCGGCTGGGGGCGTCTCACCGGCAAGATCAAGCGAGGTCAGCCGTTGCCCGATTCGAGCCGCTTGCATAAAACCGTCGACATGGCCCCGCCGGTGCCGGACGAGTATCTGTTCCGCGTGCTGGATGCGATCGACGAGATCGCGGCCGAAACCGGCAAGACCGTACCGCAGATCGCGCTGAACTGGCTGCTGCAGCGGCCTACCGTCTCGACGGTGCTGATCGGGGCGCGCAACGAGGAACAGTTGCGGCAGAACCTCGGCGCGGTGGGCTGGAATCTGACGCCCGAGCAGGTAGCCAAACTCGACGCGGCGAGCGCGGTGCGTCCCGCTTATCCGTACTGGCATCAGGAAGGCTTCGCGGAGCGCAACCCGAAGGCGGTGTGAGCGCGTGCTTGCGTTCGGCGACACGCTGCATACACGCGCTCCGGTTCGACCTCACTTCGCGAGTTCGGCCGGGGCGGCGAACAGTTCGCTGTAATAGCGGCGGCCGGCGTCGAGATGCGGGCCGAACGCAAAACCTTGCGCGAGCATGGCGTCGAAATCCGCGCGTTCGATTTTCATCACGTAGCTGTGTTCGGTGGTGACGAGGCGGCACGAGGTGCCGGTCGCCGCCGCCGCGCTGAACCACTTGCCCGCGCTCGCGTGGCCCGACGCAAACACATGTTGTCCGGTTTCGATTTGCCAGCCGCCGTCCAGCAGAATCCAGATGGACTGGTCACGAGCCGTAGTCGTGTCGTGCGTGCATTGGGCGACGACGGCACCGGCTTGCGCTTCCCATTCATGCGAGTGGGCGATCACCCATCGCAGTTGATCGGTCGTCAGGCGGGTAAAGAACGGCGTGTGCTTCAGCAAATGAAGGTAAGTGACCGAGGGTTTCATGGTCGTGCTCCTCGTCGTGACTGAGGCGTCGGACGGTTGAGGTTGAGGTTCGCATGCGCCGATCAGAACCGGCAGCAGGACGGCGCATGCGATCAGCGTGGCTGCTTTCATGGCGGTATGTCGTACCGCCGCGCTCAACACCGGACCCGTGCTTCGAGTAAGTCGCCCATGCCGATTCGCCGCGCGAAGTCGATCCGCACACGCTCCGACACTTCAATATGGCCGGCTTCGGCGAGCGACTGCGCGGTCAGTTTGCCGATGCCCGTGCCGGCGCCCGTCACGAGGATGACGTTCTTCTGCATTTTCTTCTCCGATTCGATGAAGTGAGGCGGCCTTCAAAGGCCGCTCGGCGAGATGCGCGTCAGGCGCATCATGCGAGGCCGCCGTTGGCACGCAGAATCTGACCGTTGACCCAGCCCGCGTCCGGACCGGCGAGGAACGCCACCACGGATGCGATATCGTCCGGCTGGCCGAGACGTTGCAGCGGCGGCATCTTGGCGAAGGTCTGGATCTGTTCTTCAGTCTTGCCGTCGAGGAACAGCGACGTCGCGATCGGACCCGGCGCCACGGCGTTGACGGTGATGTTGCGGCCGCGCAGTTCCTTGGCGAATACATGCGTAAAGGCTTCGACGGCTGCCTTGGTCGCGTTGTAGATCGCGTAGCCCGGCATGTTCAGCGCCAGCGTGGTGCTCGAAAAGTTGACGATGCGTCCGCCGTCGTTCATGCGCGCGGCTGCTTCGCGCAACGTGTTGAAGGTGCCGCGCACGTTGATGTCGAAGGTCTGGTCGTACAGCGCGTCGCTGGTGTCGGCAAGCGGCGTGGTCTTGAGCACGCCGGCGTTGTTGACGAGCACGTCCACTTTGCCGAGCTGCTGTTCGGTGATCTCGAACAGGCGGCGCACGTCGTTGGCGCTCGACACGTCGGCCTTCACCGCCACGGCTTTGGCGCCGGCCGCCGTGAGTTTCGCGACGAGCGCATCGGCTTCGGTCGAACTGGACGCGTAATTGATCGCGACAGCGAAGCCGTCGTTGGCGAGGCGTTGCGCGACCGCTGCGCCAATGCCGCGGGATGCGCCGGTGACGATAGCGACTTGCTGGCTGATTGAGGCGTTCATGATCCGGTTCCTTGTGTGTGGTGAGTGGATGAGTCGAATCATGGACGCTTTCCGCGCATAGATAATCGGGTTAGACTGGTCATCATTATTCTATTTGCTTTAATAATTGGCGTACAAACCGACAGAACTGACGCCACCGGACACCAGCAGACACCCACATGGATCGTTTCGAAGAAATGCGCGTTTTCGTGCGGATCGCCGAGCGGCAAAGCTTCACGCGCGCTTCGGACGATCTGCAGATTCCACGGGCCACCGTGACCAACCTGATGAAGCGCATGGAGCAGCGGCTCGGCGCGCGGCTGCTCGAACGCACCACGCGCACGGTGCGGCTCACGCACGACGGCGAGGCGTACTATCGCCGCTGCGTGCGGCTGATTGCCGATATGGAGGAGGCCGAGGGCTCGTTCTCGAATCTCGCGCCCAAGGGCCTGTTGCGGGTCAATTTGCAGGGCACGCTGGCACGGCATTTCGTGGTGCCGGCGCTGCCGGCGTTTCTCGCGCGCTTTCCGGAGATCGAACTGACCATCGGCGAAGATGACCGGCTCGTCGATTTGGTGCGGGAGGGCGTGGATTGCGTGCTGCGGGCAGGTAACCTGCAGGATTCGTCAATGGTGGGGCGGCGCGTCGCGCAACTTCCGCAAGTCACCGTGGCGAGTCCGGCGTATCTCGCGGCGTATGGCGAGCCGGCCGATCCGTCCGCGCTGTCCACGCACCGGGCGGTCAATTACGTGTCGAGTGCCACGGGTAAGGCCGTGCCGCTCGAATTCAACGTGGCGGGCCGCGAGGTGGCGATGGTACTGCCGTCGGCGGTATCGGTGACCGGTACGGAACTCTATACGGGCTCGGCGCTTGCCGGGCTCGGCATCGTGCAGGTGCCGCAATACCGGGTGGCGGCCGAACTGGCGGCGGGGCGGCTGAAAATCATTCTCGCGGACTTTCCGCCGCCGCCAATGCCGATATCCGTGCTGTATCCGCAGAACCGGCAGTTGTCGTCGCGGGTACGGGTGTTTGCGCAGTGGCTGGGCGATATTTTTGCCACGGCCACAACATGATGTCTTCTATTCCTTGACCGGATACGGCTGCGAGCCGGCAGCGGCGGTCAAGGCGCAGGTTGAGCCGGGCACGCCAGGCCGCGCGCGATCGTGCGGCGCAGAGAAGTCCTGAACCGGGCCGAGCGGCACGATGCTGGACGGATTGATGCTGCGGTGACTCCCGTAGTAATGCCGCTTGATATGCGTGAAATCGACCGTCTGAGCAATGCCGGGCAACTGGTAGATGTCGCGCGTGTAGGCGGACAGATTCGGATAGTCGGCGATGCGGCGCAGATTGCATTTGAAATGGCCGACATAGACGGCGTCGAAACGGATCAGCGTCGTGAACAGCCGGATATCGGCTTCCGTGAGGTGCGGGCCGCTCAGATAGCGTTGCGTTGCGAGTTTCGCGTCGAGCCAGTCGAGCGTTTCGAAGAGCGGCGTGACGGCTTCTTCATACGCTTGCTGCGTGGTGGCGAAGCCTGCTTTATAAACGCCGTTGTTCAGCGTGTCGTAGACGCGCGCGTTGATCGTGTCGATTTGCGCGCGCAATGGCGCCGGATAAAAATCGCCGGGCTTCGCGCCAATGCCGTCGAACGCCGAATTCAGCATGCGAATGATTTCCGACGATTCGTTGCTGACGATCGTGGCGCGCTGCTTGTCCCACAGGATCGGCACGGTCACGCGGCCGCTGTAGTGAGGGTCGGCGGCGGTGTAGACCTGGTGCAACAGTGTCGCTTGATTGACGGTGTCGGGCACGACGCCGGGGCCGTCCGCGAAAGTCCAGCCGTTTTCCAGCATCAGCCAGTGCACGATCGAGACGTCGATCATCGTTTCGAGGCCTTTGAGCGCCCGCATGATCAAAGTGCGATGCGCCCACGGGCAGGCGAGGCTTACATACAGGTGGTAGCGTCCCGCTTGCGCTTCGAAGCCGCCGGCGCCGCTCAGACCCGGCGAGCCGTCCGCCGTGACCCAATTGCGGAATGCCGCGTCATTGCGCACGAAACGGCCGCCGGTCGATTTCGTGTCGTACCAGCGATCCTGCCATTGTCCGTCCACTAAAAGGCCCATGTCGCTGCTCCTTACGTGTGCGCTATCGTGCCACGACCGCGCGCAATGAATGTTCCAGAGAACGTTCGATCTGGTTTCGGGCATTTCATGCGCGGCTCGTGCGGCGTTTTCGAAAGCCGACCGCCATCGCGCTTTCCCGAAAACGCCGCCGCCCTATCGCTATAGTGGACTGGCATTGTCGCTTTGCCGTACCATCTTTGCGTCGAACTCGTTCGAAGGAATGGAACATGTTGTCGGAAGACGAACTGGCTCTACTCGACGCGATTCGCGAGACCGGTAGCCTGTCGCGCGCGGCGGCGCGCCTCGGCAAGGCGCCCTCCACGGTTTCGCATGCTGCCCGGCAACTGGAGACGCGCTTCGACGCGCTGCTGTTCGACCGGCGCCACTACCGTCTGCAACTCACGCCCGCCGGCCAGCTTCTCGCCGATGAAGCCGCGCGTCTGATGCTCGACATGTCGCGCATGACGCAGCGCGTGAAGCAGATCGCGAGCGGGTGGGAAGACCGCCTCTGGATAGTTACGGATGAAATCCTCGAGTTCGAACTGATGATGCCGGTGGTGCGCGCGTTCGACGCGCTCGGCTCGGGCGTCAAACTGCGCTTCACCCACGAAGTATTGAGCGGCACCTGGGAGGCGCTGCGCGACGGCCGTGCCGATCTGATCGTGGGCGCGACCAACGAACCGCCGGCGATTCCCGGCCTGCGCTGGTTCGAGCTCGGCGTGATGGAGTGGGTGTTCGCGGTGTCGCCGCGCCATCCGCTGGCGGCCGTCGAGGGGCCGCTCGGCCGCGAGCGGATTCTCGAACATCGC
Source organism: Paraburkholderia sp. USG1 (assembly GCF_031570135.1). NCBI lineage: Bacteria > Pseudomonadati > Pseudomonadota > Betaproteobacteria > Burkholderiales > Burkholderiaceae > Paraburkholderia > Paraburkholderia sp. USG1. Next base: position 43,453 of record NZ_JAMWXW010000011.1, read on the forward strand.
GCGGTGGTGGTGGCGGATTCGTCGCGTACGACGGCGGGGCGCGCTTACGGTCTGATCGGCGGACAGGCGTCGCTGGCCGTGCCGTCCATGCGGGCGAAAATCCTGGCGCAACGCGACGGTCTGGGCGTGGGGTGGTTGCCGCGTCAGCGTGTCGCGACGCTGTTGAAGCAGGGTGAACTGATCGAGAAGGCGACTGCCGACCCGCGTGAGCCGAATGTGCTGTACGTTGCGTGGCGCGGCGATAATGAAGGGCGCGCATTGCAGTGGTGGCTCGAACAGCTGCGGCAACCGCGGCTGGCGAAACGCCTCGTGCGCGGCGTGGATATGACGGTCGGCGGGTGAGCCTCGCAGCGGCCAACGGCGAGTGAGTGGCTTTTTATGCGGCTAGCGCGGCTTCTCGTGGGATCATACGCGCCGTGCTGGGCGATTCTGCTTTCCGCACAGTATGGAACGAGGAGCAAGGCGATGATCGATGGACTGGTGGGCGGGCGGTTGTACGGCGAGGCGCAGATTCGCACCGGGCAGAACGGCAGGCGTTTCGTGACCTGCAAGGTGCGCGCGGCCACCAACGACGGCGACACGATTTTCGTCAACGTGATTGCCTTCGACGACGACGTGCAAGCCGCGCTGCTCGCATTGAGCGACGCGGACAGCGTTGCGCTGAGCGGCACCTTGACGCCCAAGGTCTGGACCGACAAGAACGGGCTGGTCAAGCCGGCCGTGGATATGGTCGCCCACAAGCTGCTGACGGCTTACGAAGGCCGCCGTGAAGCAGACGAATGAGGCGTGCCTCGCGGTCCGCCGCCGGCATCCCTGAGATAGCCGACGAAGCGGTCCGCGACCGGCTCGGCGTCGCCGCTTCTGCGCAACAGGAGCACTTGCGACATCAGCGTCTCGCCCGTTAGCGGCAAGAAGCAGACGCGCGGATCCTGCACCTGGCGCAACGTGTACGGCACGAGCGCCACCCCCATGCCGAAGCCGACCATCGTCACCACGGTCTGCCACAAGCGCGCTTCATGGCGAATCAACGGACTGAATCCGGCGCTCACGCACTGCGCAATGATCAGGTCGTGATAATGCGGCGACACAGTGCGCGGAAAGAGAATGAACGGTTCCTGCGCCAACGCCCGTAAATCGACCTTGCGTTTGTGCGCGAGCGGATGCGCGGCGGGCAGACAGCACAGGAACGGTTCGGAAAAGATCGGCGCGGAAATGACGTCGGACGGGAAATTGCCCCAGTGCGCGCAGCCCATGTCGATCTGCATCCGCTGGATCGCGTGGACCTGCTCGCTGGTATTCATCTCCTTCAGCACGATTTCCACGCCGGGGTAATCGGCCTCGAAGCGTTTCACCGCCTGCGGCATGCCGCGGTACAACATGGAATTCACGAAGCCGATCCGCAAACGGCCGGCAAGGCCATGCGCCGAGCGCACGGTCATGCGTTCCGCCTCGCTCGCCTGCAGGAGCAGGCGGCGTGCTTCGCCGAGCAGCACCTGGCCCGCGTTGGTCAGCGATACCGTCTTGTTGGTGCGCGCGAGTAGCTGCACGCCGAGTTGTTCCTCGAACTTGCGAATGTCGAAACTGAGGGCGGGCTGCGAAATGAACAGCCGCTTGGCCGCGCGGCCGAAATGCAACTCCTCGGCAACCGCCACGAAATAGCGCAACTGCTTCAGGTCCACGGCTGTCTCCAGGTTTCTTATCGATAAGCTGCGTCTATCGTACCGGATATAAGTTGTATTAGACGATTATCGACGCGGCTTTTATGCTCCTTTCACTTGCACTACGTGCATGGGACCGGAGTAACGCGCCAAAGCGCGAACTCCGGTCGATAAAGGAGACACGCATGAGCGAAATCACCGCGCAGCCGGCACACGGCTCGTCCAACATTCCCGACAGCCGGGGCATCAACTTCTTCACCAGCGATCCCGACTTCGAGCGTCTGCTCAAGCTGCATCTCGGCGACGCGCTGTTTCACGATCTCGAAGGCCAGCTCGTTTCGCTGGGCCAGCGCGCTTCCGACGAACTCGATATCTGGGCCACGTCCGCCGACAGAAATCCGCCGCAGTTGCGTCATCGCACACGGCGCGGCGAAGCGCTGCAAAGTATCGACAAGCATCCCGATTACGTCGCGCTGGAACGTGTGGCTTATGCGGAGCTGGGACTCGCCGCGCTGAGTCACGAGACCCGTGACGGCAAACAGTCGCCGCCGCCGCTCGTCAAATACGCGCTGACGTTCCTGTTCGTGCAGGCGGAATTCGGCCTGTGCTGTCCCGTCAGCATGACCGATTCGCTCACGCGCACGCTGCGCAAATTCGGCGCGCCGGAACTGGTCGCGCGTTTTCTGCCGAAGCTCGCCTCGCGCGATTTCGACACGCTGTTTCAGGGCGCGATGTTCATGACGGAACAGGCGGCGGGCTCGGACGTCGCGCGCATTGCGACGCGTGCGTCGCTCGAGAGCGATGCGGACGGCGGGCAAACGTGGCGCCTGTACGGCGACAAATGGTTCTGCTCGAACGCCGACGCCGATCTCGCGATGGTGCTCGCGCGTCCGGACACGGCGCCGCCCGGCATCAACGGACTCGGACTGTTCCTGCTGCCGAAGACGCTGCCGGACGGATCGCGCAACAGCTACCGGATCGTGCGTCTGAAGGACAAGCTCGGCAGCCGCTCGATGGCGAGCGGCGAGATCGTGCTGGAAGGCGCGGTGGCGTATCTGATCGGCGAGGTGGGGCGCGGTTTTCATCAGATGGCGGACATGATCAACATGTCGCGCCTGTCGAACGGCGTGCGTGCCGCGGGTTTGATGCGCCGCGCGCTGACGGAGGCGCTGCACATTGCCCGCAATCGCGAAGCGTTCGGCCGCAAGCTGATCGATATGCCGTTGATGCAGCGTCAGTTGCTCAAGATGATGCTGCCCGCCGAACAGGCGCGTTCGATGTTCATGCGCATCGCGCTGCTGCTGCAGCAGGCCGACGCGGGCGACCGCCAGGCCGCGAAATGCGTGCGCATTCTCACGCCGCTCATCAAGTTCCGCGCCTGCCGCGACGCGCGCCGCGTAACCGGCGACGCAATGGAAGTGCGCGGCGGCACCGGCTATATCGAAGAATGGAGCGACGCGCGTCTCGTGCGTGATGCGCATCTCGGCTCGATCTGGGAAGGCACCAGCAACATCGTCGCGCTCGATATCGCGCGGGCGGCGAAACGCGACGGCGCGCTCGAACCGTTGCGCGCTTATCTGCGGGATCTGCTCGGCGCGGCGGGATTGCCGCCGGCCAGTCTCGCGTTGCTGCGCTCGACGCTCGCGCGTGCGTGCGATGCGCTGGCCGGCGTGGCGGATTCCGGCCGCGACGAATGGGTCCGGCAAGCGGGCACCGCGTTGTATCACGCAACGACAGCCGTGCTGATGGCCTGCGAAGGCGTGCGTCTTGCGCCAGACCACCGGCGTCTCGCGCTCGCGCATCTGGTGGTGCGGCACAAGCTGTTGCCGTCCGATCCGCTGGCGTTGCAGTCGGAGCAGGACGAAAGCGAGGTGATCGACGCGCTGGTCAAAGGCCGCAGCGTCACGCTCGTGCAGGCGTTGCAACTGTTGCAGCGAGGGGGCGCGCAATGACGGCACCCGTGAATGCCGGCACACAAGGCGCGCTGCAAGGCATCAAGGTCATCGACCTGAGCCGCGTGCTAGGCGGCCCGTACTGCACCCAGGCGCTCGCCGATCACGGCGCGCAGGTGATCAAGCTCGAACCGCCGGACGGCGACGAAACACGCGGCTGGGGGCCGCCGTTCTATGGCGACACCGCATGGTATTTCGCTGGCGTGAACCGCAACAAGCAGGGCATCGCGGTCGATCTTTCACGCGACGAAGGCCGCGCGATTCTCTGGAAGCTGCTCGAAGACGCCGACGTGCTGGTCGAAAACTTCAAACCCGGCACGCTGGCGCGCTGGGGCATGGACTACGAGCGCGATTTGCGCGAGCGTTTCCCGAAGCTGATTCATTGCGCCGTGTCGGGGTTCGGTCCCGACGGCCCGCTCGGCGGCTTGCCTGGCTACGATGCCGCGATTCAGGCCATGACCGGCCTGATGAGCGTGAACGGCGAGCGCGACGGCCCCGCCATGCGCGTCGGCTTGCCGGTGGTCGACATGGTTACCGGCTTGAATGCGTTCGCCGGCGTTCTGCTCGCGCTCGCCGAGCGCGCGAAGAGCGGTCGTGGCCAGTCGATCGATATCGCGTTGTACGACTGCGGCGTTTCACTGCTGCATCCGCATCTGCCGAACTATTTCGGCTCGGGCCGCACGCCGCAGCGCAGCGGCAATGCGCATCCCAACATCACGCCGTACGACAGCTATCGCACCGCAACCGCGCCGATCTTTCTCGCGGTGGGCAACGACCGGCAGTTCGCGAAGCTGTGCGCGCATCTCGGCGCGCCCGAACTCGCCGACGATCCGCGCTACGTCGACAACCGCAGCCGCTGCGCGCATCGCGAGCCGCTCAAGGCCGCGCTGGAACACCTGCTCGCCGCGCACGACTGCGAACCGCTCGCGCACGCGCTGATCAACGCGGGCGTACCGTGCGGACCGGTGCAAACCGTGGACGTGGTGGCGCGGCATCCGCACACCTTGCACCGCGGCATGGTGGTCGAGATGGGCGAGTATCGCGGCACCGCGTCGCCGATCAAGTTGTCGCGCACACCGGCCACGTATCGCAGCGCGCCGCCGTTACTCGGTGCCGACACGCGCGACGTGCTCGATGCATTGGGTATCGACGCCGCCACCCAGCGGCGTCTGTTCGAAGCGGGCGTGCTCAAAGCGGGCGCACCTGAAGCATAAGCGCAGCAGTTCCCGGTGACGGCACGAAGAAGCCGCGCCATCCAGAAGAACGACCTTGGAGACACAGACATGAATCGCGATCCAGACGTCCACGCCGCAGGCCGGCAACCCATGCGCGCCGCAGCCGCGGCCTTTGTCGGCACCACGATCGAGTGGTACGACTTTTATATCTACGCCACGGCGTCCGCGCTGATCTTCGGCAAGCTGTTCTTTCCCGGCGGCGATCCGTTCTTCGCCACGCTGGCTTCGTTCGGCACCTTCGCGGTCGGCTTCTTCGCGCGACCGTTCGGCGGGTTGGTGTTCGGCCACCTTGGCGACCGTATCGGCCGCAAGAAGGCGCTCGTGGCGACGCTCGCGATCATGGGCGTCGGCACCGTCGGTATCGGCTTTCTGCCGACTTACGCGAGCGCCGGCGTGTGGGCACCGGTGCTGCTCGTGCTGCTGCGTGTCGCGCAGGGGATCGCGATCGGCGGCGAGTGGGGCGGCGCGGTGCTGATGGCGAGCGAACATGCGCCGCAAGGACGGCGAACGTTCTTCGCCTCGTTCGCGCAACTCGGCAGTCCGGCGGGCCTGATCCTGTCGCTGCTCGCGTTCCGCGCGGTGGCCTCGATGGACAAGGACGCGTTTCTCAACTGGGGATGGCGTCTGCCGTTTCTCGCGAGCGCGGTGCTGCTGGTGGTCGGCCTGCTGATCCGCGCGGGTGTCGACGAATCACCGGAATTCAAGGCGCTCAAGGCGCAACGGCGAGTGGCCGCGCTGCCCGTGGCCGAAGTCGTGCGCGATGCGTGGCGCACGCTGTTGCTGTGCCTCGGCGCGAACGTGATCGGCGTGGCCGGCGCATGGTTCGTCAATACTTTCATGCTCAATTACACGACGCAGACGCTCGGCCTCGACCGATCGTTGATTCTCGACTGCCTGTTCGTCGTAGCGTTCATTCAGTTGTTTACGCAACTAGGTTCGGGATGGTTCGCGCAACGCATCGGCACGGGACGTTTCCTGAAGGGCGCGGCAGCGTTGGCGATGCTGTCGCCGTACCCCATGTTCGCGCTCGTCTCGACCGGGCGGCCGGTGGCCATCGTGATCGGCATTGCAATGGCGGTGATGTGCATGTCGAGTTCCTATGCGGTGATGGCCGGCTTCATGTCGACCGCGTTCGCCGTGCGCGTCAGGTATTCGGCGATTTCGCTGTCGTACCAGGTGTGCGCCGCGCTGGCCGGCGGCCTGACGCCGTTGATCGGAACGTTGCTCGCGCATCGTTATCCGGGTGCCTGGTGGCCGCTTGCCGTGTTTTATAGTGTTCTGGCCGGGGTGTCGCTGGTGTGCATCAGTACGCTGGAGCGCCGCAAGCGCGGCGCGGCGCATGGCGTGGTCGAAGCGGCCTAGCATTGCGCGCGTGATTGTGATTGTGATTGTGATTGTGCGCGTGCCGCCGCCGCCCGGAAGCGCGAGGAAATGCGCTTTTCGTGGTTAACCCCACGTCATAGTCCCCCGACATAATGTCATCCTCTCTGGCGCAAAAGCCGCCTACCATCAAAGCGGAAGGCAAAAACGGGGGAAGTCATCATGAATCGCTATCGTTCGCTGGGGGTCGTGACCGGTGCCGCCCAGTTTGCCAGCGCCGACGTACTGTGCAGAATGAGTGCCGCCTGGCAACGGCGCGGTGCGGCGCGGCCGTTCGATCTCCTTCTGGAGCGGCAGTCGTGGCAAGGGCCGGCCTCGCAACGCGAGGTGGATGCGCAGTTCAAGATCCACGTGTTCGATACCATGCGGGCGTTCGAAAAACGCGGTGTCGAAGCGATCGTGTTGCCGTGCTTCCTTAGCCATACCTTCATCGACGAACTTTCTGCGAACGTGGCCGTGCCGGTCGCCAACATCATGACGGCGCTCTCGGCGTATGTGCGGCGAGCGTTTCCGTCGGTGCGCCGGATCGGCGTGCTGACTTCGGATGCTATCCGCGATAACGGACTTTTCGAGCGTTATTTCGACGCCGCGCAGTTCGACGTGCTGCATCCGCGCAACGAAGCGGGCTTCGATTGCGTGACGAGCGCCGTCTATAGCGACGAAGGCATCAGGAACGGCTGTCTCTATGGCCGGCCGGTCGAGTTGTTGCGCGCGGCGTGCGCGGATCTCATTGCGCAGGGTGCGGAGATCATCCTGCCGGGGCTCGTCGAAATCGCGCTGGTCGCGCGCGCACTCGGGCGGCTCGAAGTGCCGCTCGTCGACGTCAATCTGGTGTACGCGCGCTATGTCGCGGCCGCCCAGTATTCGCAGCAGGCGCGGCGCTTCAAGGTGGGCGTGCTGGGCGGAGTCGGGCCGGCGGCGACGGTCGATTTCATGGCCAAGCTGGTGCGCAATACGCCGGCCGCGTGCGATCAGGACCACATCAAGATCATGGTCGAGCAGAACCCGCAGATTCCGGACCGCACCGCCGCGTTGCTCGGTAACGGCGAGGATCCGACGCTTGCGCTATATGCCGCCTGCAGGACGCTCGAAGACGGCGGCGCGGACCTGATCGCGATTCCGTGCAATACGGCGCATGCGTTCGTCGAGCGGATCCAGCCGTCGCTCGGCATTCCGATCGTCAATATGCTGACCTGTACCGCCGATTATCTGCGCGTGACCTTTCCGGGCTTGCGTGAAGTGGGCGTGCTGGCCACCACGGGTACGCTGGCGAGCCGCGTCTATGAACAGTCGCTCGAAGCGCGCGGTTTCGTGCAGATCGCTCCCGGCGAGCAGGCTCAGGCGCGGCTGATGCATGCCGTCTACGGACCGAAGGGCGCCAAGGCAGGGTTCACTTCGGGCGAGTGTTGCGACGACCTCGCCGCGGCGGTCGACGACCTGATCGCGCAAGGCGTGCAAGTGATCGTGCTGGGCTGTACCGAGTTGCCGCTGCTGTTGCGCGACGCCATGCTGGCTTGTGCGGCCGGGCGGTTGGTAAGACTTGTCGATCCGACCGAGGTGCTGGCGAAACGCTGCGTGGCTTATGCGCTGGGTGAACGCGGGGCGCAGGGTGACGTGCCGGGGGCGGCGCTGCCGACGGCGCGGCGGGGCAGTGTGGAGAGTGTTTGCGGGTAGGAGCGCGGGTGCCCCGCGCGAGGGGTCATTAGCGCTGCTCTGTGGTGGTGCGTCAGTGGCCCGGTCCTATGTCCGCGTGGCGCCGCGTTTCCACCACAATGCCCAGAGGACGGCACGATCAGTACTGCAGCGTCCAGTGCGCCCAGTATGGGCAACGGGTCGGCCCACTTGCCCATGTTTGTCGACCGGGAATAGTAAGGCGCGCCGCTGCCATAAGCCTCCGCCAGATTGCACACGTTGACCGCGCCTGTGGCAAGCAGGACGGCACACACCGGGACAACGGACAGAACGCGTTTTGTGCCATTTGCTCGCGCACAAAGTTTTCCATTCATGGAATCCTCTTTGGTCATCGATGAGGTTTCAGACTATCCGCGTCCCGATCACAACTTGTAAAAAATTCGCTTATCGGTTGCTGCGTCATCGCAGCATTGCTGGCGACGCACGATCGGGTAGGCTACTGCTGGCGGAACAGCAGATCTTGTCCGCACAGGGCTCCCGGCAAGACAGTTGCAATTGCGACTTGCAGGCCAAACCTGTATAAATATACAGTATAGTATCCCCTTGCAAGCTGGGCTTTGGCGCGCGTTTCCGCCGGCCCCAGCGGCACCGAACTTGCGCGGTCGCGAGGCGTCCGTGAGAGGTGGCCCACTCATTCAGGCGGTCGAAAAAATTGGCATCTAACGGCATTATCAGGATTCGCGGCGCGCGCCAGCACAACCTCAAGAACGTCGATCTCGACGTACGAACCGGCGAAATGACGGTCGTGACCGGCCCGTCCGGCTCCGGCAAGTCGAGCCTCGTGTTCGACACGCTTTATGCGGAAGGGCAGCGGCGCTACGTCGAAACGTTCAGTGCTTACGCACGGCAGTTTCTGGACCGCATGGACCGGCCGCAAGTCGACCGCGTCGACGGCGTGCCGCCCGCCATCGCGATCGACCAGACCAATCCGGTGCGCAGTTCGCGCTCCACCGTCGGCACCATGACGGAGCTCAACGATCACCTGAAGCTCCTTTACGCGCGCGCGGCCGAACTGTTCGACCGCAAGACGGCCCGGCAGGTGCGGCACGATACGCCGGAAACGATCTACGCGGAGTTGCTCGAGCGCACCGCGCAGAACGAGCTGCGGCTCGTCGTCACGTTCCCGGTCGAACTGCCGGAGTCGGCGTCGGAGCAGGAAGTGGAGCAGTGGCTGTCGGCGAGCGGCTACACGCGCGTTCAGGCGCAGCGCGAAGTCGATTCGCCCACGGGTAAGCGCAAACTGCTCGACGTGGTGGCGGACCGCTTCCGGCTGCGGTCGGTGGACAAGCAGCGAGTGGTCGAGGCGATCGAGGCGTCGCTCAAGCGCGGCGGCGGGCGCGTCAATATTTACGTGCTGCCGGCGTCGTCCGAAGGGCCGGAAGCTCAGGAAGCCGAACCGCAAATCTGGCGCTTCTCCACCGGGTTGCATAGCCCCGAAAGCGATCTGCGCTACGCGGACCCGCAGCCCGCGCTGTTCTCGTTCAACTCGGCGTACGGCGCGTGCGAAGTCTGCCGCGGTTTCGGCCGCGTAATCGGCGTCGACCTCGGGCTGGTGATTCCGGACGCGCGCAAGACGCTGCGCGACGGTGCGATCAAGCCCATGCAAACGCCGGCCTGGAAGGAATGCCAGGACGATCTGATGCGCTACGCGGCGAAAGCGGATATTCGCCGCGGCACGCCGTGGGGCGAACTGACGGACGCCGAGCGCGACTGGGTCATCAACGGCTCGCCCGACTGGAACGGCAAGTGGCAAAGCCACTGGTACGGTGTCAAACGCTTCTTCGAATATCTCGAATCGAAAGCGTACAAGATGCATATCCGTGTGCTGCTGTCCAAGTACCGCAGCTATACGCCGTGCGAAACCTGCGGCGGCGCACGCCTGAAAACCGAATCGCTGTTGTGGCGCCTCGGCAGCAAGGCGAATGCGGACGACGTGTTGCCGGCCGGGAAGCGCTTCCTGCCGCGCGGCGTCGACTGGACGCGCGAACAACTCGAAGCGTTGCCGGGTCTGACCGTGCACGACCTGATGCTGATGCCGATCGAGCGTATCCGGCGCTTCTTCGACGAAGTCAGCTTGCCGAGCGCGCTGCTCGACGATGCGCTCAAACTGCTGCTCGCCGAAGTGCGCACGCGCCTCAAATATCTGTGCGACGTGGGCCTCGGTTATCTCACGCTCGACCGGCAAAGCCGCACGTTGTCGGGCGGCGAGGTGCAGCGGATCAACCTGACCACGGCGCTCGGCACGTCGCTCACCAAGACGCTTTTCGTGCTCGACGAACCGAGCATCGGCCTGCATCCGCGCGACCTGAACCGCATCGTCGAAGCCATGCACCGCTTGCGCGACGCGGGTAATACGCTGGTGGTGGTCGAGCACGATCCCTCTGTCATGCTCGCGGCGGATCGTCTGATCGACATGGGCCCAGGGCCGGGCGAGCGCGGCGGCTCGATCATTTACGACGGCGTGCCCGAGGCGATCCGTTCCTCCGGCACGCTCACCGGTGAGTATCTTGGCGGCCGCCGGCACGTGGCGGACGCGGCGCACTGGTCACAGCGTCCGGTGAATGACGCCACGCCGCGCATCGTGCTGGAAGGCGCGACGGAACACAATCTGCGCGATGTCACGGTGGAGATTCCGCTGGAGCGGCTCGTCTGTGTGACGGGGGTATCGGGTTCCGGCAAATCCACGCTGCTGCAAGACGTGCTGTATCCGGCCATGGCGCGCCACTTCGGTCTTGCCACCGAATCGCCGGGCGCATTCAGAAGCCTGAGCGGCGCCGATCAGGTCACCGACGTCGTGTTCGTCGACCAATCGCCGATCGGCAAGACCGCGCGTTCGAACCCGGCCAGTTATGTCGGCGCGTTCGACGAAATCCGTAAACTGTTCGCCAAGGCGCCGCTCGCGCAGCAACGCGGCTATGGCCCGGGCATGTTCAGCTTCAACTCGGGTGACGGCCGCTGCCCGACCTGCGGCGGCTCGGGTTTCGAACATATCGAAATGCAGTTCCTGAGCGACGTGTACCTGCGTTGCCCCGATTGCGACGGGCGCCGTTATCGCGCGGAACTGCTCGAAGTGAAGATCGAACGCGGCGAACCGGCGCGCGCGCTGAGCATTGCCGACGTGCTGGAATTGACGGTGAGCGAAGCAACCGCCTTCTTTGCCAAAGACGCCGAAGTGCTGCGCGTGCTGCAGCCAATCGTCGACGTGGGTCTCGAATACGTGAAGCTCGGCCAGCCGGTGCCCACGTTGTCGGGCGGCGAAGCACAACGGCTCAAGCTCGCCGGGTTTCTCGCGGAATCGGCTCAGGCGCGCACCGCGCGCAACGCGAAGCAGCCGGTCGCGAAGCGTCTGTTCATGTTCGACGAACCGACCACCGGCCTGCATTTCGACGACATCGCCAAGCTGATGCAAGCGTTCGGCAAACTGCTCGCGAGCGGTCATTCGCTGATCGTGATCGAGCACAACCTCGATGTGATCCGCTCTGCCGACTGGCTGATCGACCTCGGTCCCGAAGGTGGCGACGGCGGCGGCCGGGTGCTGTGCGTCGGCACGCCGGAAGACGTCAAGACGTGCCCGGAATCGCATACCGGCGAAGCGCTGCTGCAATACGACCGCGCCATGAACACAGCGGCTGAGCCGGCGTCGCAAGGCCTTCCGCTGCAGAAGGCGCTGAGCGCGGCGCGTGCGCGCCGCGCCGTCGAAGGCGAGGACGTGGTGCGCATCGTCAATGCGCGCGAGCACAACCTGAAATCGCTGGACGTGGACATTCCACACGGCAAATTCAACGTGATTACCGGGGTCTCCGGTTCGGGCAAGTCCACGCTCGCTTTCGATATTCTGTTCCACGAAGGGCAGCGCCGTTACCTCGAATCGCTCAATGCCTACGCGCGTTCCATCGTGCAGCCGGCGGGGCGGCCCGAGGTGGACGCGGTGTACGGCATTCCGCCGACCGTCGCGATCGAGCAGCGGCTTTCGCGCGGCGGCCGCAAGAGTACCGTGGCGACCACGTCCGAGGTGTGGCACTTCCTGCGTCTGCTGTATGTGAAGCTCGGTCTGCAGCATTGCATTCACGACGGCACGCCGGTTACGTCGCAAAGCGTCGAATCGATCGCGGCGCAGTTGCTGCGCGATCACAAAGGGCAGCACGTTGGTTTTCTCGCGCCGCTGGTCGTGAATCGCAAGGGCGTCTATACAGATCTGGCGAAGTGGGCGAAAGCACGCGGCAATACGCATCTGCGTGTGGATGGCGAATTCGTGCCGGTGGACCCGTGGCCGAAGCTCGACCGCTTCCGCGAGCATACGATCGAGTTACCCGTGACCGATCTCGTCGTGTCGCCGGACCATGAAGCCGAGTTGCGTCAGGCGCTCGACCAGACGCTGGAAGTGGGCAAGGGCGTGATGCATCTGCTGGCGCCGCTCGACGGTTTGCACGACGCGATGAGCGGCGGCCGTCCTACGGCGCAACTCGGCGCCGTGAAGGTGCTGTCCACCAAGCGCGCGTGTCCGGTGTGCGGCACGAGCTATCCCGAGCTTGACCCGCGCATGTTCTCGTATAACAGCAAGCATGGCTGGTGTACGACCTGCGTGGGCACGGGTCTCGCGCTCACGCGCGAGCAGCGCGCCGCTTACGACGACACGATCGTCGTCGACGACAATCGTGGCCGCGAACAGAGCCTGCCTTCGGAAGAGCAGGAGCCCGAAGGCCTCGTGGATGAACCGTGTCCGGACTGCGCGGGCACGCGTCTGAATCCCACCGCACGCGCGGTCACGTTCAACGCGCAGTCCATTGTCGACGTCGCGCAATGGACCGTGTCCGACACGCGCGCGTGGATCGACACACTGGAAATGACCGGTCGCGACGCAGAAATCGCGCGTGACGTGATCAGCGAAATCGGCAGCCGCCTGCAGTTTCTCGAAGAAGTCGGACTCGGCTATCTGAGTCTCGATCGCGCCGCGCCGAGTCTCTCGGGTGGCGAGGCGCAGCGTATTCGTCTCGCCGCGCAACTCGGCAGCAATCTGCAAGGCGTGTGCTACGTACTCGACGAACCGACCATCGGCCTGCATCCACGCGACAATCAGATTCTGCTGAACGCTCTGCGCAAGCTGGGCGAGAAGGGCAACACGCTGGTGGTCGTCGAACACGACGAGGACACCATCCGGCGTGCCGATCACATCATCGACATCGGGCCGGGCGCAGGCAAGCGCGGCGGCACGCTGGTCGCGCAGGGCAGTGTGGCGGATCTGTCGGCGCAGCCCGATTCCGTGACAGGGCAGTTTCTCGCCAACCCTATCGTGCATCCGTTGCAGCCGCGTCGCGAAGTGGTCGCGGCGAGCAAGCGCATGGCCGCGGTGCCGGAAAACTGGCTGACCGTACACGGCGGCAAACTGCACAACCTGCGCAACGTCACAGTCGGCATTCCGCTATCGCGGTTGGTGGCGGTCACGGGCGTCAGCGGTTCCGGCAAGTCGACCCTAGCACGCGACGTGTTGATGACCAATCTGCTGGATGCGGTCGGGCGGTCGGTGCTATCGTCGCCGGCCACGCGGCGCGCACGTGCCGCGGCCGAGGAGAAGCCCGCGGCGAACCGGCGCTCCAGCGTGCTGGCGCGCACGGCGCCGCGCGCGCAATTGAACGTGACGCATGCATGGCAAGGTTGCGATTCGATCACCGGCTGGGAGACTATCGACCGCGTGCTTGAAGTCGATCAAACGCCGATCGGCAAGACGCCGCGTTCGTGTCCTGCCACTTACATAGGCGTGTGGGACGCGATCCGCAAACTGTTCGCCGGCACGCTCGAAGCGCGTGCGCGCGGCTATACGGTCTCGCGTTTCTCGTTCAACACGGGCGAAGGCCGTTGCCCGGCCTGCGAGGGGCAGGGCGTGCGCACCATCGGCATGAGCTTTCTGCCCGATGTGAAAGTGCCTTGCGATGTATGTCGCGGGCAGCGCTTCAATCCCGAGACGCTCGCGGTCACATGGCGCGGCAAGAATATCGGCGACGTGCTGACCATGGAAATCGACGAAGCCGTCGAGTTTTTCGCGCCCATCTCGAACATTGCTCATCCGTTGCAGTTGATGAAAGACGTCGGGCTCGGCTATCTCACGCTGGGTCAACCTTCGCCCACGTTGTCGGGTGGCGAAGCGCAGCGTATCAAGCTCGTCACCGAATTGAGCAAGGTGCGCGACGACATTACGCGGCGCGGTCAGAAGCCGCCGCACACCTTATATGTACTGGACGAACCGACCGTGGGCCTGCATATGGCCGACGTCGCCAGGCTGATTCGCGTGCTGCATCGTCTCGCGGACGGCGGCCATAGCGTCGTCGTCATCGAGCACGATCTGGACGTGATCGCCGAGGCGGACTGGATCATCGATCTCGGTCCGGAGGGTGGCGTGGGCGGCGGGTCGATTGTCGCCGCCACGGATCCCGAAGGACTCGCCCGCGTTGACGCAAGTCATACAGGCGCCGCGTTGCGGCCCGTTCTCGCGCGATCGCGGGACAACCACACCATCGTTGCGGGCGAAGGCACGAACGGTTGATGTAGCAGGGAGCGGCGCAATCAACGTTGCGCCGCTCCTTTCCTGTTTATTGCACCTGGCAGGTTGCGCGCTCGCCAGGCGACCGCCGACACGCGCATGCGGTCGATGAGAAGTTGTTCTGCTCCCCCTGCTAAGTCCACTCACGCTCGGCGTTATTCCGTCTGTTAGCTTTATGTAATTTAATTGAATTGTTTTGTAATTAACTATAAGACGTCATTGAGATGCGTATTTAAAGTGTCGTAAATACCGCTAAAAATATTTTCGAACGCGGTTTTCCTTCTGCTATCGTCTCGCCTTCGGCGGCGGTCTCACTCCGGCGTCCCGATCATCCCGGCACACATACTGTTGGCGGTCCGCCCGATCAAGCGGCGACCGCGCGAAAAGGCGCGCCCGACTGGCCTTCCGTTTGGTCGGGGCGTTCGGTCAGTTGAGAGTTTCGAGTGCATTCTTGCACGTCACGAGTGCAGTGAAATCCCATTCTCGTGCAGAAAAAAAGCCGAATGCTTATCTGCTCCACACACGCTTATTCTTTTAAAGCGGCGCCAATTCGGTATGAGTTAGAGTCATCTCTCTAAACTAAGTATGCCGCCATCAAAAAAAGTTTGACCGTACATTTTTTGTCCTGCTATCTTTGCGTCCCATGAAACGCATGTGACGTTCGCGCAAAAAGTTCCAGGCGCTACGACCCACATCGATCAGGTTGTCTCGATCGTGTATGCAAGGCGGAAGTGAGTGGGTCAAATTTAATCTATTAGTAGTTCTACTTAGATCGGCTACTGGGCTCGCATGACCTGCGGCCGCAGTCCTCCTGAGTCACGTCCGTGCCATCGGAACGAGGTTTGGCAGTTCTGCGTCCGTTTTGGACTACGAATCAAAAAGTGGTCGATCACCAGATGGCTGAAGTGAATGTGGTTTGCGGTATGTAAGCGCACTGCAGTTACAGAAATGAACGGTTCACGCCGGAGGAGTAAAGGTGGGTACGAAAGTCGAAGGGCAATTTCCGGCAGCAGCGGCCCGTATGGAGAGGCCAGGGCGCCCGCGTGAGTTTGGGCGCAAGCAGCAAAACCCAGTACGTCGCTTCGGCGGTATCGCAGTCGTTCTGCTCTTGCATATCGTGCTGATCTACGCACTGATCAATGGCCTCGCCACCAAGGTCGTGCAGGTCATTCAGCATCCTATCGAAACGAAGATCATCGAGCCGGTAAAGCCGCCGCCTCCGCCGCCGTTGCCCACGGTGCAATTGCCGCCGCCGAAGTTCGCGCCGCCGCCGCCGCCGTTCGTGCCGCCGCCGGAAGTGCAGGTGCAGACGCCGCCGCAGCCGACCATTACGCATCAGGCCGCACCGGTTGTGTCGGCACCCGCCGTGGCGCCGCCCGCACCACCGGCGCCGCCCGCGCCGAGCAAGCCTGTGAGCACTGAAGTCGGGGTTGTGTGCCCGAACTCGGATCAGATCCGTTCGTCGATCCGCTACCCGAAAGAAGCTCAGGAAAACAACGCAACGGGTGATGTTCTCATTGAATTCGTTGTCGACCCGCAGGGCCATATTACGAATGAACGCGTTGCCAAATCCGCAGACGACTCCTCACTGGATCGTGCTGCATTCAACGCGGTCAAGCAGTTCACGTGCGTTTCCCAAGGCCAGGCTGTCCGTGTGCAAGTTCCGTTCTCGTTTAACCTGAACTGAAGTCACCGGCTGTTCGGTACCGGTAGCGATTTATCAGTGTTAGTTTTGAAGTTGTACTAATGAACTTGGAGCAGGCATGAAGAAGCGTACTCTCGCCGCACTGGCGGCAACCATGTTGATCGCCGTAACTACGGTGGATACCTTTGTTGCACCGCAAATGGCCCATGCACAGGCCAGCGACGCTACGGCGTCGGCCGCAGCGCCTGCCACCGCTGCGCCGCAAACGGCGAGTTCCGTCGCTGACGAAGCCGTGCCGCCGCCGGCACCGGCCACGTCCGAAACCGTCAATAACCCGTACGGCCTCGGCGCACTCTGGAAGAACGGCGACTTTGTCGCGCGCTTCGTGCTGATTCTGCTGGTGCTCATGTCGATGGGCAGCTGGTACATCATGGTCACCAAGTTCGTCGAGCAGTTCCGTGCGAACCGCCGCGCGAAGAGTGCCGATGAACAACTCTGGACTGCGCCGTCGCTGGTCGAAGGCGCGAAGCTTCTCGACGAAGCGTCGCCGTTCCGCTTCATCGCGGAAACGGCGATCGAAGCTGGCGAGCATCACGAAGAAGCGCTGCTCGAAGCCGTGGACCGCAACACGTGGATCGATACCTCGGTCGAGCGTGCCATCACAAACGTATCGAATCGTCTGCAAGACGGCCTGGCGTTCCTCGGCACGGTGGGTTCGACGGCGCCGTTCGTCGGCCTGTTCGGCACGGTGTGGGGGATTTATCACGCGCTGACGGCAATCGGCATTGCCGGCCAGGCTTCGATCGATAAGGTCGCGGGTCCGGTGGGCGAGGCGCTGATCATGACCGCCATCGGTCTCGCGGTGGCCGTGCCCGCGGTGCTTGGCTACAACTTCCTGGTTCGCCGCAACAAGTCGGTGATGGAGCGTGTGCGCGCATTCGGCGCGCAGCTGCATACCGTTCTGCTGGCGGGCAGCCGCCGCCCGGCGCGCGCCGCGGCTCGCGAAGCGTCGCTGGTTCAATAAGCGGAGTCTGTCATGGCAATGAGCGTTGGGCAGGACGACAACGACGAGGTCATCTCCAGTATCAACACTACGCCGCTCGTCGACGTGATGCTGGTTCTGCTGATCATCTTTCTGATCACGATTCCGGTCGTGACGCATACGGTGCCGGTGCAATTGCCGAAGGAGACGATCCAGCCGCTGCAGACCACGCCGAAAAGTATCGTCATCGCGGTCAATCGCGACGGCGACTTCTTCTGGAACGAGAAGCAGGTCGACGCGCCGACGCTGCTGGCACGCCTGAAGACCGTGTCGGTCATGACGCCGCAGCCGGAAGTGCATGTTCGCGGCGACCAGAACGCGCGTTATGAATTTATCGGTCGGGTCATTACCGAGTGCGAACGCGCCGGTATTGCGAAGGTTTCGTTTATTACCGAGCCACCCGCGCGCGGGGGGTGACTTTGCATGGGATCAGACTAAGTGCTGAAGCACCAAGTCTGATCGACAGCTTTGCATGGGATCAGACTAAGTGCTGAAGCACCAAGTCTGATCGACAGGAGCCGATAATGGGAATGAACGTATCGTCGGGCGGCGGCAGTGAACCGGATGTGATGGTGGACATCAACACCACGCCGCTGATCGACGTGATGCTGGTGTTGTTGATCATGCTGATCATCACAATTCCGATCCAGACGCATGCCATCAAGATGAATCTGCCGGTCGGCAATCCGCCGCCGCCGATCACGCAACCTGAAATAGTGCAGATCGATATCGATTTCGACGGCACCACCACTTGGAACGGTCAGCCCGTGCCGAACCGTGCCGCGCTCGAATCCAGACTTGCTCAGGTGGCGGCTGAACCGGTTCAGGCCGAAATCCATCTGCGGCCGAACAAGCTGGTGCCGTACAAGGATGTCGCCGAGGTGATGGCGTCCGCGCAACGACTGGGCGCGACGAAAATCGGCCTGATCGGCAATGAGCAGTACATGCAATAGGGAAGGGCAATGCAAACGATTCATCAACGGTTCAAGCGTGCCGTCGTCGCGGCCGCTCTCGTGCTGCCGCTCGCCGCTCACGCCGCCGACACCCTGCGGCCGGATGTGGCGAAGCCGCTGAATGCCGCACAGGATCTGTATCGCGCGCACAAGTACAAGGACGCGCTGACGAAGATCGATCAGGCGGCGGCCGTGCCCGGCAAGACGCCGTATGAAAGTACCATGATCGAGGAGATGCGTGGCGCGGCTGCGGCGGCGGCTGGAGAATCCGGCGTGGCTGCTCAGTCCTACGAAACGTTGCTGGGTTCCGGCAAGTTGAGTGGTGCGGACGAACAGCGCACGTCGGCGGCTCTGGCCGGCATCTACTTCCAGCAAAAAAACTATGCGCAGGCCGCTAAGGTCGCGCAGCGTTATCTGAAGTCGGGCGGTAGCGATCCTGACATGCGCACGCTGCTGGTTCAGTCTTACTATCTGTCGAACGATTGCGCGAGCGTGGTGAGCCTGCTCAAGCCGGGCATCAACGCGCAAGTGCACGCCGGTCACGCGCCTGACGAGTCGCAACTGCAATTGCTCGGCACGTGCGCACAACGCGTGAAGGACGACGCTACGTATCGCAGCACGCTTGAAAAGCTGGTTGCCTATCATCCGAAACAGTCGTACTGGGACGATCTGTTCTCGGCGATTCGCAATAAACCTGGCTATTCGTCGAAACTCGATATCGACACGTATCGGTTGCGCCGTGCAACAGGCGCATTGTCCACCGCCGACGATTACATGGAAATGACCCAGCTTGCAATCGTGGCGGGCACCGCCGCCGAAGGCAAACAGGTCATCGATCAGGGTTTTGCTTCGGGCGTTCTGGGACATGATGCGCAGGCGGACCGCGAGAAGCGTCTGCAGGCACTCGCTGCAAAACGGGCGCAAGCGGCGGCCGATCCGGCGAACCCTGTCGCACCGGTCGATCTGGGCTTCAACCAGGTTTTTGCCGGGCAGGTGAAGCAGGGTTTGGCCGCGATGGATAGCGCGATCGCCAAGGGTGGTCTGGATCATCCGGACCAGGCGCAACTGCATCTCGGCGAGGCGTACTACGTGGCGGGCGATAAGGCACGCGCGGTGCAAACTTTTCGTGCCGTGAAGGGCACCGATGGCTCGGCGGATCTCGCCCGCTTGTGGGTGCTGGTGGCGTCGAAGTAAAAGCATTCTGTTCCCGTTACGTCCCATCAGACGAGGCGCGCTCGCGGTTTCCTCATGGCGGGCGCGATGGGGTGCTCGTCGCGGCGAAGGTGGACCGTTTCCAATGCCGGAGCGTGGTTGCACTCGCAACTATCGCCTGGCCTCCGGAGGAGGCGGACATCTTCCGGAAAACACATTGATCGAGTTATCCATGACGGCATCCCGACAGGCGTATCGGGGACGCTTGAGGAGGGGTGTAGCGCTAGATGAAACTTAATTTGCTTATATCAAACTATTTTTGACTACAGGATTCTGTCTTGCTATGGTTTTGCCACTCAATAACAAGGCACACGTTGCAGTCTCTATAGGAAGCAAAATCCGCGCGCTTCGCCAACGGCTCAAGCGCACGCTGGATGAAGTGGCAAAGACTGCGGGCATTTCCAAGCCCTTTCTGTCGCAGGTGGAACGGGGTCACGCAACACCTTCGATTACATCGCTAGTTGGTATTGCTCGAGCTTTAGGTGTCACGGTGCAGTACTTCGTCGACACGCCGACCGAAGACAAGTCGGTGCGTAGAGGGAGTGATCTGAAGTACTTCGGTTTTGACGGAAGCGCCAATCTGTTTGGGCGGCTCACGAATCTGTCGGTTGGCAGCAAGCTGGAAGTCATTCTCGTCAGGATGCCGGTGGGACAGAATCCGTCGGAGGTCACGACGCACGCGGGGGAAGAGTTTCTATATGTAATGAGCGGTCAGATCTCGCTCACGCTGGAAGGTACGACGTTCGTGTTGCAGGCGGGCGACACTGCGCATTACGAGTCTACCGTGCCGCACTCCTGGTCCAATACCGCACGTGAAGAAGCGGTGGTCGTGTGGGTGGGGACGCCAAGATTGTTTTAGTGCTTCAGGCCATGCTTTCGAAAAAATAGGTCAAGCCGTATTTGTAAGCATAACTTAAGTCTATTTTCAGGATTTGGGGAAATCAGGCTGGCAAATAGCGGAATCCACTTGCGTGGCGGCAGAGATGACAGCAATTGGGCAAGCGCTACGCGTTCCGATTGCAATAAATTAGTAGTCCGACACTGAGTTATTTGATGTTGCTTTAACGGAGCGCGGCGCAAGATCGCCGTATATCGAGTGGAGGGGTTCACAAGACCTCTCATCACATACTGCTGTGGCCTTACTGACGAGCGAGAAGGGGAAAAATGAAACAACGGGCATTGGCGCTGGCCATTAGAAGAATAGTCTGGGCTGAACTGGCATTGTCGGCCGCAATCGCCGTACCGGCGTTTGCGCAAAGCCAGCCGGCCGCTACCGGCACTGCGGCGGCCGCAACGACGGAAAGCGCACCGGCAACGGGCGCTGCTGCGACACCGTCCACGGATAACAATACTGCCACGGCTACCGGCAAAGGGGTTCAGCAACTCAAGAAATTTGAAGTGACCGGTTCGCTGATCCGCACGTCGGACAAGGTCGGCAACACGGAAGTCCAGACCATCACGCCCAAGGAAATCCAGCAAAGCGGTTATACGACCGTGGCCGACTTCCTGCGCGGCACGTCCGCCAACTCGGGGAGCAGCTGGGGCCAAACGACAATGAACAGCTCCGCGCAAGGCGGTGGCGGCATTGCATTGCGCGGTCTGAGCGAGAAATACACGCTGGTGCTGGTGGACGGGCAACGGGTGGCGAATTACGGCAAGGCGGTGAACTTCACCGACACGTTCTTCGACGTGAATTCGATCCCGCTCAACATGATCGACCACATCGACATCGTGAAGACCGGTGCGGTGTCGGTGTATGGTTCGGATGCAATTGCAGGCGTGGTCAACATCATCACGAAGAAGGACTTCCAGGGCCTGCAGATCGACGGCCAGCTCGGCAAGGCGCAGCATCCGGGCGACGCGCAGGGCAACTTCAGCGTGCTCGGCGGTATCGGTGATCTGAACGGCGACCGCTTCAACGTGACGGCCGCCGCGAGCTATTACCGCGACACCGGCTCGTCGCTCGGCGATCGCGACATGACCGCGAATCAGGACTTCAGCCAGTTCCCGGGCGGCCTCGCGGGCCCGCTTGGTCCGAACCAGCAGTCGTACTGGACGACGGCCGACGGCACCAACATGGCACTCAGCCCCTGTCCGCCGGGCAGCGTGTCGGCGAACGGCGCATCCACGTGTAAATCGAATCCGGCCAGCACCACCTCGCTGGTGCCGGCGATCACGCGCCTGAATGCGAAAGTGCGCGGCACTTTCAAAGTCAACGACGATGTGCAGGCTTACGCCGACCTCTGGGTGAGCCGCAACGAAACCGTGCAGAAC
Organism: Paraburkholderia sp. USG1; assembly: GCF_031570135.1. Lineage (NCBI taxonomy): Bacteria > Pseudomonadati > Pseudomonadota > Betaproteobacteria > Burkholderiales > Burkholderiaceae > Paraburkholderia > Paraburkholderia sp. USG1. The sequence continues at coordinate 65,031 of NZ_JAMWXW010000011.1, forward strand.
GAAGGTCCGGCGGTGCTGAGCAGCCAGACCAACGCATTCAACCCGGCCACCGGTTCGGCGTTGCCGCTGTCGCGCACGGTCTCGGGCACCAACCCGTACAACCCGTTCGGTGTGCCCACGTTGATCAACTACACGTTCCCGAATACCGTTTCGGCGGATACGGTGTCGACGTTCTGGCGTGCCATGACCGGTGTGAAGGGTTCGTTCACCACCGCCAAGTTCGGCGATTGGGATTGGTCCGCGGATTACGGCCATTCGCAGAGCACGGTCGACACGACTTACGGCAATGCGCTGAATGTGGCTGGCGTCGAGAACATTCTGCAGAACGGCGTGTTCAATTTCTCGAATCCGTCGGCCACGCCGAACGGCTTGAACGGCGTGTTCCAGAACGACTATGAGCAGGCGATCTCCAAGCTCGACAGCGTCACTGCGAAAACCTCGACGGGCAACCTGTTCAATCTGCCTGGCGGCCCGGTCGGTGTCGGCTTCGGTACGGAATTCCGTCACGAGAGCAACCTGATCAACTCGCGCACCGATAGCGCGCTTGGGATTACGGCGCCGGCCAACGTGCAGACGGTCGACGGCGAGCGCAACGTGGCCGCCGTGTACTATCAGGTCGATATTCCGATCATCCACAACCTGACGTTCACGCAAGCGGGCCGTTACGACCACTACAGCGATTTCGGCGGCGCCTTCTCGCCGAGCTTCGCGTTGCGCTTCCAGCCGGTCAAGATGCTGACGACGTACGCATCGTACAGCCGCGGCTTCCGCGCGCCGACGCTGGTCGAGAACTCACAGGCAACGTATCTCGCCCACCAGAACCTGGTGGACCCGAACGACCCGAGCGGCACGCCGACCAAGCACTTCACGACGGAACAGGTCAACGGCAATCCGGCACTGCAGCCTGAGCATACGAAGAACTACAACATCGGCTTCGAGCTCTCGCCGGATTCGTCGACGGATATCGGCGCGGCGTTCTACAAGATTCACATCGACGGCGTGATCGGCACGAACGATCCGAACGCGGTGATGGATGCGAACAACCCGTCGAACGTGATTCGCAATCCGGACGGCACGGTGGCCTACATCAAGGAACAGTTCGTCAACCTCGGTTCGCTCGATACCGACGGCTTCGATATGAACTTCCGCAAGTCGGTCGGCACGAAGTACGGCACGTTCACGCTGGCCGGCGACTGGGCCTACGTGTGGCACTTCAAGCTGAACAGCCCGGGTGCGCCCACGCAGGATTTCGCCGGCAACAACCTCGCGCTGCTGCAGCCGTTCGGTGCATCCAATCCGCGCTGGAAGGGTAATACCAGCCTCTCGTGGGATTACCGCAAGCTGACCACCACGCTGACATGGCAGTACACTGGCCCGTACACGAACGCGGTGGCGACCGAGTTCGGCGACGGCGGCACGCTGTCGGTGGCGTCGTACAGCCAGTTCAACCTGATGGCCACGTATCGCGGCTTCAAGAACTGGACGATCTACGGCGGCATCAACAACATCTTCGATCGCAAGCCGCCGTTCGACGTCGAGTGGCAGGCCACCCCGGATATCACGGGTTACGACCAGTCGCTTTACACCAACATCGGCCGCTTCTTCCAGGTTGGCGCGTCGTACCGCTTCTGAAGTCTTTGATGTTCGTGACTTACCGGCGGTCTGTCCAGTCGGTCGGCCGCTCCGGTTTCCGTTCAACGGTATCGGGGCGGCGCAGTTTTGTTAGGGACGTACTTTGGAGTTCCCCGTGCACAATGCTCGTTCAGAAGCACCGCGAGCGAGGGCAGCCGGCCAGCGCAGCGCTAGCGGGGAAAGCTACGGGAGCGACGGCGTCACGCCGTCACTCGCGCCGATTCGACTTATCGCGCACCGGCTTGAGGCCGGCGCGCGTCCTTACGCATTCCGAAGATGAGACTTGTGAAGTTTCGCTGGCCACGCGCCGCGCGGACGGCAGCGTCCATGCCGCGGCTTCGCACCGCCGCACGAATCGCGCTGTACGCCGGTGCGTGTCTGGCATTGAGCACGGTCTGCGCGCAGGCCCGGCCCTCGATTGCGCAATACGACGAGCCTAAATATCCCGCCGATTTCACGCATTTCGAATACGCGAATCCCGACGCACCGGCCAACGGTACGCTCAGTTTCGAGAACTACAACGAACTGCAGACTTACGATTCGCTGAATCCGTTTCTGGTGCGTGGCGCGCCCGCACCGGACATTCTGAATCTGATGTTCGACACGCTGATGCAGCGGAGTTGGGACGAACTCGCGTCCGAGTATCCGTTGATTGCTAACGACGTCGAGGTCGCGTCCGACCTGAGCTCGGCGACTTTCCATATCAATCCTGCCGCGCGCTTTTCGAACGGCGATCCGATCACCGCTGCCGACGTCAAATACTCGTTCGACACATTGACGGGTCCGAAAGCGTCGCCGCTCTTCAATGCGCAGTTCTCGGTCATCAAGAATGCGATCGTGATCGACAAAAACACAATCCGCTTCGATTTCAAACACGCGGAGCGAGACGCCCCGTTGATTGCCGGTGATTTGCCGATCTTCTCGCCGAAGTGGGGCATGCAGCCCGACGGCAAACGTCCGCCATTCGACCAGATCGCAGTCGCCCCGCCGATCAGCAGCGGCGCATATCTGATCGAAGCGCGCAAGAACGACAAGGAGATCGTGTATCGCCGCAACCCGGACTACTGGGCTGCCAATTTGCCGTCGCGGCGCGGCATGTTCCGTTTCGAGCGCATCACCTTCAAACTGTATCGCGACCACTACACGCAACTGGAAGCATTCAAGGCTGGCGATGCCGATGCTGTCGTCGAATACAGCGCAACGCAGTGGGCACGCAAATACGTCGGCAAGAACTTCGACAATGGACTATTGAAGAAGGGCGAATTCGCCGACGGTCCCGCGCAGATGCAAGGCATGCTCATGAACCTGCGCAAGCCGATGTTCCAGGATCCGCGCGTGCGGCACGCGTTGACGATGGCCTTCGACTACGACTGGATGAACCGCATGATGTTCTACGGTCAATACCGTCGCACGAGCAGTTATTTCGAAGCGAGTCCGTTCGGCGCGACCGGCATGCCCGGACCGAAGGAACTGGCTTTGCTTGAACCGTTGAGAGCGAGCGTACCGCCAGAAGTGTTCGGTCCCATGCTGAAGCAGCCCGACACGATCGCACCGAACTCCTTGCGCGGCAATCTGCGAGTCGCGCGCGATCTGCTGGCGCAGGCTGGCTGGCACTATCGTGACGGCGCGCTGCGCGACGCCCACGGCACGCCCATGACGATCGAAATCATGGACGACCAGCCCGGCATGGACCGCCTGATCCTGCCGTATATGCAGGCGCTCGGCATGCTCGGCATTCAGGCGCATATGCGCGAGATCGACAGTGCGTTGTACCAGAAGCGGCTGGACAACTTCGAATACGATATGACCACCTTCATCTATCCGCCGGTCACGATTCCAGGCGCTGAATTGACGCGCCGTTTCGGCAGCGCGGCGGCGTCGGAGATCGGTTCGGAAAACTATCCGGGCATTCGTTCGAAAGCGGTCGACTCGCTCATTCATTCGGCCCTCTCTGCCGACAATCTCGACGACCTGGAAGCAGCGACGCGTGCACTGGATCGCGTGCTGATCTATTCGTTCTACCTCGTGCCGGAGTACTACGCTCCGGGGGCACGAATCGGCTACAAGTCGACGCTGGGTCATCCGGACAAAGTGCCCATGTCGTATCAATACGAAGACTGGGTGATCGACTACTGGTACAACAAGGCGCCGACCGCCCAGGGCGCATCTTCCACCACGGCTACGGCCCACTGAGGCATCGCATGCTCGCCTACATTCTCAGACGATTACTGTTGATGGTGCCGACCCTGCTCGGCGTAGTCACACTGACCTTTGTCGTCACGCAGTTCGTGCCGGGTGGGCCGGTCGAACAGGTGATGACGCAACTCCGCCACGGCGCCGGCCGTGGCGGAGAGGCGGGGGCGGGCGGCGGCGGCTATCACGGCAGCCAGGGCGTCGATCCGCAGCAGATCGAGCAGATCAAGAAGCAGTTCGGCTTCGACAAGCCACCGCTCGAACGCTATCTGCTGATGCTCAGGCGCTACGCGACGTTCGATCTCGGCCAGTCCTACTATCAGCACGACAGCGTGTGGGACGTGATCAAATCGAAGCTGCCCGTATCGATCACGCTAGGTTTATGGACGGTACTGCTCACCTATCTGATATCGGTGCCGTTGGGGATCGCGAAAGCGGTGCGCAACGGCTCGCGTTTCGATACCGTCACGAGCGTGCTGGTACTCGCCGGCTATGCAATTCCCGGCTTCGTGCTCGGCGTATTGCTGCTGATGTTATTCGGCGGCGGCACATTCTGGCAGGTGTTTCCAATGCGCGGTCTCACATCGGATAACTTCAACGATCTCAGCGCATTCGGGAAGGTACTCGACTATCTCTGGCACATCGTGCTGCCGGTCACGGCTTCGGTGGTCGGCAACTTCGCGATCGTCACGATTCTGACCAAGAACACGTTTCTGGAGGAAATCGGCCGTCAGTACGTGTTGACGGCACGCGCCAAGGGCGCACCGGAGCGCGACGTACTGTGGAAACACGTGCTGCGCAACGCTGCGATTCCATTGCTCACGGGTTTGCCGGCGGCCTTCGTCGGCGCGTTTCTGAACGGCAATCTGCTGATCGAAACGTTGTTCTCGCTCGACGGCATGGGCCAACTGTCGTACGACTCGGTGATCCGCCGTGATTATCCGGTCGTGCTCGGATCGCTCTTTCTCTTCACGCTGATCGCCCTTGTAACCAAACTCATTGCTGACGTCTGCTATGTCCTCGTCGACCCCCGCATCCAATTCAACCGCCTGGACCGCTGACGCGGCCGGCGCGGCGCACGCGGCGTCGCCGTCTCCGTGGCGGCGTACGTGGCTGCGCTTCAGGCAGCAGCGTCTGGGCTACTGGAGCCTCGTGATTTTCGTGTCGCTGTTCGCGATCAGCCTGCTCGGCGAGGTGCTGTCCAACGACCGTCCGTTGATTGTTCGTTACGACGGGCATTACTACTTTCCAATTGTGAAGGACTATCCGGAGACGCTGTTCGGCGGCGACTTTCCGGCGCGTGCGAACTACCTCGATCCGTATATCCGTTCGCGGCTCGAATCGAACGGCAACTTCGCGATCTATCCGCCGAATCATTTCCACTACGACACGATCGACTATTTCGCCGCGCACCCGTATCCTGCGCCGCCTACTACGAGTAACTGGCTCGGCACGGATCAGTTCGGGCGCGACGTGCTGGCGCGGCTGCTCTACGGGTTCCGCTTGTCGGTGTTGATGGCACTGGCGCTCACGGTGTCCGGTGTCGTGGTCGGCGTGTTGACTGGCGCGATACAGGGCTTTTATGGTGGACGTACGGATCTGATCGGCCAGCGTCTGATCGAAATCTGGAGTTCGATGCCTGACCTGTATCTGCTGATCATCTTTGCGTCGATCTTCGAGCCCACGCTCTGGCTGCTATTCATTCTGCTGTCGATGTTCGGCTGGCTCGTTCTGTCGGACTACGTGCGCGCCGAATTCCTGCGCAATCGTTCGCTTGATTACGTGAAGGCGGCGCGCACCATGGGGCTTAGCAACTGGCAGATCATGTGGCGCCACGTTCTGCCGAACAGCCTGACACCGGTGATTACCTTTCTGCCGTTCCGCATGAGCGCCGCGATCCTGTCGCTGACCAGTCTCGACTTTCTCGGCCTCGGCGTGCCGCCGCCCACACCGAGCCTCGGCGAACTGCTACAGGAAGGCAAGAACAATCTCGACGCGTGGTGGATCTCGATGTCGGCGTTTGCCGCACTGGTGATCACGCTGCTGTTGCTGACCTTCATGGGCGACGCTTTGCGCAACGCATTGGACACGCGCTCGCGTGGTTCGGCTTTCGGCGGAGGTCCGCGATGACGACTATTCAGGCGCCTACCCAGGCACCCGTCGGCCGGCCGCTACTGGAAATCGACCGTTTCTCCGTGCGTTTCGGCGACAAGGTCGCCGTGCATGAACTCAGTCTTTCCATTGCACGCGGCGAGCGCGTTGCACTGGTCGGCGAATCGGGTTCCGGCAAGAGCGTCACCGCGTTATCGATTTTGCGGCTCGTCGAGCACGCCGAATTGAGCGGCCGCATGCTGCTCGACGGCGAAGATCTGCTGCAGAAAACCGAGCAGCAGATGCGTGGCCTGCGCGGCGCGGACGTGGCGATGGTGTTTCAGGAACCGATGACCGCGCTCAATCCGCTCTTCACGATCGGCAAGCAGATTGCCGAGAGTTTGCGTCTGCATGAAGGTCTACGGCCGAATGCGGCGCGCGAGCGCGGCATCGAGTTGCTCAGGCGCACCGGTATTCCCGAACCGGAGCGGCGTATCGACAGCTTTCCGCACCAACTGTCCGGCGGCCAGCGGCAGCGCGCGATGATCGCGATGGCGCTCGCTTGCCGCCCGCGTTTGCTGCTTGCCGATGAACCTACCACGGCGCTCGACGTCACCGTTCGCCAGCAGATCGTCGATCTGTTGATCTCCTTGCAGGAGCAGGAAGCGGCCGAACGCGGCATGGCCGTGCTGCTGATCACACACGATCTGAATCTGGTGAAGCGTTTTGCGCAGCGCGTCGCGGTGATGGAAAAGGGCGTACTGGTCGAAACCAATACGACCGAGGCACTGTTCGCGAACCCGCAGCATCCATACACGCGGCGCCTGCTGGACAGCGAGCCGCAACGCGCGGTGGCGCCGGTCGAGCAGGGCGCGCGCCGGCTGCTGGAAGTGCAGGGGCTGGCTGTCGACTACCGCACGTCGGCGAAAGGCTGGCGTTCGCTGTTCGGCCGCTCGACATTCCGCGCGGTGCATGACGTCGATCTGAGCGTGCGGCGCGGCGAAACGCTCGGCATTGTGGGCGAATCCGGTTCGGGCAAATCGACGCTGGCGGCAACGGTGCTTGGTCTGCAACAGCCGGCTGCCGGCCATATCCATATCGACGGCTTGCCGCTTTCCACGCTCAAAACAGCGAAGTCGCGCCGCGCGTTGTATTCGCGCATGCAAGTCGTGTTTCAGGATCCGTTCGGCTCGCTGTCGCCGCGCATGACGGTCGAGCAGATCATCGGCGAAGGCCTTGCCGTGCATCGGCCAGAAGTGGATGCGAGGGCGCGGCGCGCGCGCGTCGGCAGCCTGCTCGAAGAGGTCGGCATGCCCGCCGATGCGATGCTGCGTTATCCGCATGAGTTCTCCGGCGGCCAGCGTCAACGCATTGCGATTGCGCGCGCGCTGGCGGTCGAACCGGAGTTGCTGGTGCTCGACGAACCGACCAGTGCGCTCGACGTCTCTATCCAGAAGCAGGTATTGAATCTGCTGACAAATCTGCAGAAAAAGTACAAGCTAAGCTATTTGTTCATTACGCACGATCTGGCGGTGATGCGAGCCATGGCGCATCGTGTGATCGTGATGAAGTCGGGACGCATAGTGGAAGCCGGCGACATACTCGACGTGTTGCATGCGCCGTCGCATCCTTACACCCAGTCGCTGCTGGCGTCGTCGCTCAATGTGCCGGAGCCGGGCGCCGCCGCGACTCATACGGGAAAAGCCAATGATTGACGAACGTTGGGCGCAGGCCGCCCGTACGCTGAAGAGCCGCGCGGCATTCTGGTCGCTGCGCATAGTCGACGAACAGATCGACGATCACGAGATCCGCAACGATATCGCGCAACCGCTGCGCACGGTGCGGGATCGCGGGGCGATGCTGATCGCCTGGGTGGGTGCGGGCGCGGGCTATGCCGCAACCGCGAATCTGTCCGCGGCGGGTTTGCAGGCGGCGCTCGACATGGCCACCGCACGCGCGGAAGCGAGCGCCGCCTTGTCGTTGATCGACCACCGCGAAGTCGCGCGTCCGGCGGCAAGCGGTGAATACGTGTCGCCGAATGCGCAACATGCGTTGCCGAGCCGCGCCGAATGGCTCGACCGTTTGAGTGCGGAATGCACTGCGGCCAATCTCGACGAAAGAATCGTGGAGCGTGTGGCGGCGGTGCAGATCACGCATACGGATCAGCTCTACATGACGGGCGACGGCGTGCGGATCGACCAGCAGTTCCGCTTCGTGATGCCGCAATTGAGCGTGGCCGCGCACGCGAACGGCGATACCCAGGTGCGCACGCTCGGTGGCAACTACGGCACGCTCGGGCAGGGCGGCATGGAAGTGCTGGCGCGTTTTGGCTTCGAAGGTTCGGGCGCGCGCGTCGCTAACGAAGCGTTGCAATTGCTGGCCGCGCCGAATTGTCCCTCGGGCAAGCGGGATCTGTTGCTGATGCCCGACCAGATGATGCTGCAGATTCACGAATCGATCGGCCATCCGCTCGAATTAGACCGCATTCTCGGCGACGAACGCAATTTCGCGGGCTGGAGCTTCGTCAAGCAGGACATGTTCGGTTCATACCGTTACGGTTCCGAATTGCTGAACGTCACCTTCGACCCGGAGTTGCGCGAGGAAGCGGCAGCCTACGCCTTCGACGACGACGGCTCCGAAGCGCACAAGCAATACCTTATTCGCAACGGCGTGCTGGAGCGTCCGCTCGGCGGCGCGCTGTCGCAGCAGCGAGCCCGCATGCCGGGCGTGGCGAATTCGCGCGCGTCGAACTGGAACCGGCCGCCGATCGACCGCATGGCGAATCTGAATATCGAGCCTGGCGAGAGTTCGCTGGAAGAGATGATCGGCAACATCGAACACGGCATTCTGATGCGCACCAATACGTCATGGTCGATCGACGATCATCGCAACAAATTCCAGTTCGGCTGCGAGTTCGGTCAACTGATCGAAAACGGCAAGCTCACGCAGATCGTCAAACAGCCGAATTATCGCGGCATTTCGGCGAATTTCTGGCGCAGCCTGAGCGCGGTGGGCAATGCGGCCACGCGTGAAGTGTATGGCACGTCCATGTGCGGCAAGGGCGAACCGGCGCAGATCATTCGCGTGGGCCATGCGTCGCCGGCCTGCGTATTCAGCCATATCGACGTATTCGGAGGCGCATGATGAGCCAGTTCATCTCTTCGCGCGCGGCCACGTCGGTGGACTGGCAACGGCATTTCACGGCGCTCGCCGATGCAATCGGGCGCCTGCAGCACGGCGGCGAAACCACGCTCAGTTCGTTTGCCGGCGAGCAGTCCGATTTCATTCGTTTCAATTCGGGCAAGGTGCGACAGACCGGCAGCGTGTCGCAAGGCAAGCTGACCTTGCGTCTGATCGACGGTGCACGTCAGGCGTATTCCACGCTGACCGTGTGCGGCGATCTGCAACAGGATCTCGACGAAGTGAGCGCCACGCTCGTCACCTTGCGAGAGGGGTTGCGCGACGCGGCGGACGATCCGCATCTGCTGTTCGACACGTCGAAATGGGAGCGGACCACGCAGCGTTCAGGCAAGCTGCCGGACCCTGACGGCCTCGCGAGTGTCGTCGCGCAATGCGCGCAAGGGCTGGATTTCGTGGGGTTTTACGCCGGCGGCACGATCGTGCGCGGCTTCGCATCCACGAGCGGCAGCCGCGGCTGGTATGAAGTGGATAACTTCAATTTCAGCTGGTCGCTGTACGACCCGAGTGGCCGCGCGATCAAAACGACCTACGCCGGCGACGACTGGAGCGACGCCGTGTTCGCGCGCAAAGTCGAGCAGGCCGCGACCCGCCTTGCCGTGCTCGCGCGCGCGCCGCGCGCGTTGGCGCCGGGACGCTACCGTTCCTATCTGGCGCCCGCGGCGTTGTCCGAACTGCTCGGCGTCACCGCGTGGAGCGGCTTTTCCGCTCGCGCGCAGGCGAGTTCACGCAGCGAGTTGTACAAGCTGCATGTGGGAGAAGTCGTAGTCGACCCGCGCGTAACGATCAGCGAAGATCTGAGTCTCGGCATCACGCCCGGCTTCAACGACGACGGCTATCTGCGCGACAGCGTCCCGTTGATCCAGGCTGGCCGCAGCGCAGAGCGGCTGACCAACGCACGCAGTGCGCGCGAATACGGCTTGACACCCAATGGTGCGCTCGCCGGCGAGTCACCGGCCGCGCTCTCGATGCAAGCAGGCGATCTGCCTGAAGAAGACGTGCTGGCGAAACTCGGTACCGGGCTCTACATCGGCAATCTCTGGTACGTGAACTTCTCGGACCGCATGAATTGCCGCCTCACCGGCATGACGCGCTTCGCGACTTTCTGGGTCGAGAACGGAGAAATCGTCGCCCCGCTCGAGGCCATGCGTTTCGACGACAGCCTGTACCGTTTGCTAGGCAGCGAACTCGAACAACTCGGCGCGCAGGCCGAACTGCTTTTGAGCGACTCGACGTGGGGCGAGCGCGCCACGGGCGGCATGCAATTGCCCGGCATTCTGGTGAAGTCATTCGAATTGACGTTATGAGCCTATGGATCGACACGAAAAAATAGAATCAAAGCCTGAGAGCTTGCCCGAGGGCCTGACGCTGCGCGCCTTGCGCGTGGCAGACACGGAACAGTTTCACGCCATGCTGCAAATGCCCGTGGCGATGAACGGCAATCCGCAGATGCCGTTTCGGACTGTTGCCAGCACACGAGAGCACCTGGAAGAATTCGAGGCCCCCGGAATTGCGATCGCTGCGACGGTGGGCGACACGCTGGTCGGGGAGGCGAGCCTCAGTCCATTCAAGGGGCGCCGCGCGCATGCCGCTTCGATCGGCATTGGTGTACACGACGCATGGCAGCGGCGCGGCATCGGACGTGCGCTGATGACCGAACTGCTCGATCTGGCCGACAACTGGCTTGGTCTGCGCCGAGTCGAGTTGCATGTCTACACCGACAACCATGCGGCACTCGCGCTCTATCGCAAGTGCGGCTTCGAGATCGAAGCGCATCAGCGCGGTGCGGTATTGCGTCGCGGCGTTTTGATCGACTGTTATTTCATGGCGCGGCTGCGCGAGCCGGCACCGTGGATGTCGCCGCTATCGGCCACCCATCTTGCAGTGGAATAAGACCATGAAAGAAACAAGGTCGCCGGACGGCGCCGTGCACGAGAAATGTATTATGGTTCGCGCGCTCGAATCGTCTGACATGGACGCGTTCGCCGAGATCATGAGCCTGCCCGGTGTGCGGCGCGGCACGCTGTCGGTCGGCTATCGCAGTCCTGAACAACTCGCGGCGTGGTATGAGCGGCGCCTAAAAAGCGGTGTGAACGTGTGCGCGATTATCGACGAACGCGTGGTCGGCCACGCCGGTCTCGAGGTTCACCGGCCGAGCCGCGCGCACTGTGCGCATATGGGGCTGGCCGTGCACGACGCGTATCATGGGCGCGGTGTCGGCTCGGCGCTTCTGCAGGGTTTGATCGACTGCGCGGACGGTTCGCTCGGTTTGCGCCGCATCGACCTGACGGTGTTTTCCGACAACGCGCCGGCCATCGCGCTGTATCGCAAGTTCGGCTTTGTCGAAGAAGGTTATTCGCGCGGTTTCGCGCTGCGCGACGGCATCCTGGCCGATGTGCTGCATATGGCCCGTCTCGTCGAAGCACCGCGCCTCCAGACAATCTGAATGGATTCTTTGAGTGCCATTTTTCTTCATCGACCGCCCGGTCTTCGCATGGATCGTCGCGCTCGCCCTTGTCGTGGCGGGCGCGCTGGCTATTCCGCAACTGCCGGTGGCGCAGTATCCGCGTCTTGCGCCGCCGCGCGTCGTGATATCCGCCACGTATCCGGGTGCTTCGACTGAAGTCGTGGACGCCAATGTCGGCAGCATCATCGAGGAGAGTCTCGATGGCGCCGACAATATGCTGTACTACGAAACGACGAGCGACAGCCTGGGCGAGCTCGAAATCGACGCGACCTTTGCACCGGGCACCAATCCCGATCTCGCGCTGGTGGATATCCAGAACCGGCTCAAGCAGGTCGAGCCGCGCTTGCCACAGCAGGTCGTGCAGCAGGGCATCAGCGTGTTCAAGGCCGCCAACACGTTCCTGATGCTGGTGGCGCTCACCTCCACCGACGGCACGCGCGACTCCGTGCAACTGAGCGATTACCTGAGCCGCTACGTGTTGCGTGAATTGAAGCGAGCGCCAGGAGTGGGCTCGGCCCAACTCTGGGACGCGGACGAAGCGCTGCGCATCTGGCTCGATCCGATGAAGCTGCGCGAATACGGCCTCGGCGCCGCCGAAGTGAACGCCGCCATTGCCGCGCAGAATGCGACCGTCACGGCCGGCACGCTGGGTGACGCGCCATTCGTGCCGGGCCAGCAACTCACCGCCTCGGTGAGTGTGAAGGGGCAATTGATCTCGCCGGCCGAATTCGGCCAGATCGTGCTGAAGGCGCGGCCGGACGGCTCGGCCGTGCGCCTGCGCGACGTCGCGCGGGTTGAAGTGGGGCGCGACAATTACTCGTTCTATTCGCGCCTGAACGGCAGGGCCGCGGCGACGGTCGGGATTCAACTCGGGCCGCGCGGCAACGCGCTCGAAACGTCGAATGCGATTCGTGCGCGGCTTGCCGAGTTGTCGAAAGGATTGCCGTCGGGCGTCTCCATCGAAATCCCGTTCGACAACGCGCATTTCGTGCAGATTGCAATTCACGAGGTGCTCGTCACACTCGCGGAAGCGGTGGTGCTGGTGTTCTTCGTCATGTGGCTGTTTCTGCGCGATCTGCGCTACACGCTGGTGCCGACCGTGGTGATTCCGGTCACGCTGATGGGCGCGTTTCTCGCCATGTACGCGTGCGGTCTGTCGATCAACGTATTCACTCTGTTCGGCCTCGTGCTCGCCATCGGGATTCTCGTCGACGACGCGATCGTGGTGGTGGAGAGCGTGCACCGCGTGATGGAAGAAGAGGGCCTGCCGCCACGCGAGGCTACGCGCAAGGCGATGTCGCAGATCGGCGGCGCGATTGTCGGCGTGACGGCGGTGTTGACGGCCGTGTTCGTACCAATGGCGTTTTTCCCCGGCGGCGTCGGCGGCATTTACCGGCAGTTCGCGGTGGCTATGATCGCGTCGATGCTGGTGTCGTCGTTCATGGCCTTGTCGTTGACGCCCGCGCTGTGCGCGAATCTCTTGAAGGCGCACACGCAATCGGTTCGTCAACGTGATGCGCGCCGCGGCGTTCTGGGTTTCGCGGCGCGCGCGGCAAGCCGCTTCACATCCGGTTTCGATCGGGCCGCGCGTGGCTATCGCGGCTTGACCGCGCGCACGCTGCACCGCATCGGCCCGATGCTGGCGGTCTACGCGGTGCTGGTCGGCGTGTGCGGTTTGCTCTACTGGCAGATGCCCGGCGGTTTTCTGCCGAGCGAAGACGAAGGCCAGTTGCAGGTGATGGTGCAATTGCCCGCGGGTGCCACGCAGGCACGCACGCTGGCCGTAGTGGAGCGGGTGGAAAAAATCCTCCACGCGGAGCCCGCCATCGCCAACGTGACGAGTGTGATCGGCTGGAGTTTTTCCGGCAGCGGCCAGAACGTGGCGATGGGGTTTGTCGAACTCAAGGACTGGGGCAAGCGTGATGTCGACGCGCTGGCTCTGCGAGACCGGCTCAATGCAAAGTTCGACAGGATTCTGGACGGCAACGTAGAGGCGCAATTACCGCCTTCGGTGCCGGGCGTCGGGCATTCGGACGGTTTCGTGTTTCGTCTGGAGGATCGCGGCGGAGTGGGGCTCGACGCGCTGAAGGCCGCGCGCGAGCAACTGTTCACGCAGGCCAAAGCGAGTCCTGTGTTGGCTTCCGTGCACTCCGAGGATCTGCCTGACGCGCCGCGCGTCGAGCTGATCGTCGACCGCGCGAAAGCGTATGCGCTCGGCGTGTCGTTCGATCGCATCGCCGACGTGCTGGGCAGCACCTTCGGCTCGACCTATATCGACGATTTCCCGGCGGGCGGCCGCATGCGCCGTGTGATGATCGCCGCCGAGGCCGCCACGCGCATGACCGAAGACGACCTGCTGGCGCTCGCGGTGCCCAACTCGACGGGCGGCATGGTGCCGCTCTCGGCTATCGCGACGCGCCAGTGGACGATCGGCCCGGTGATGCTGACACGCTACAACGGTTATCCGTCGCTCGACGTGAGCGGTCACGCGGCCCCCGGCTACAGTTCCGGCGCGGCGATGGCGGAGATGGAACGGCTCGCCGCCGCGTTGCCGGTTGGCGTCCAGTACGACTGGGTCGATGCGGCGCGCGAGGAAACCGCGGCCGCGAAACTCACGCCGCTACTGATCGGCCTTTCGTTGTTAGCGGTCTTCATGGCGCTGGCGGCGCTCTACGAAAGCTGGACGATCCCGTTAGCGGTGCTGATGGTCGTGCCGCTCGGCGTGATCGGCGCGGTCGCGGCCGTGCTGTTGCGCGGCATGCCCAATGACGTGTACTTCAAGGTCGGCATGATCACGGTGATCGGCCTCGCGGCGAAGAATGCGATTCTGATCGTGCAATTCGCCCGCGATCTGTATCAGCGTGGCCTGCCGTTGACGCGTGCCGTGACCGAAGCCGCGGGCGCGCGCTTCCGCCCGATCGTGATGACCTCGGCGGCGTTTCTGCTCGGCGTCGTGCCGCTGGTGGTGTCGAGCGGCGCGGGCGCCGAAAGCCGCCGCTCGATCGGCACCGGCGTGTTCGGCGGCGTGCTGGCTGCCACGCTGTTCGGATTGGTGTTCGCGCCGGTCGCGTTCCATGCGGTCGCGTCGCTCACGCACGGCCGGCGCCGGCTTGCGCAACTGCATCGCAAGAGGGAGGAGCGGCGGGTACGCCGTGCCACGGTCGAACGCGCGCCACTCGACGAATCGCCCACGGCCTGACGGCGTTCCGCCCGCCACCTGATTCACGCGCGCCACGGCCACGAGGCGCGCGTATTCCCCTGAAGGTTGCGCTTGCCGCACGTGAAGAAACCTTTTCAGATCAGACGTATAAATACGCGATGTTTCAATATAGAAACGTTTTCAGATGTTCGAGAAAAGCGTTTCTAAATATTTAATCGGTATCGGTTCTATAAATACTGCTTGGATGGCATTCTGGCGGATGTTAAATTCCCGGTTTGCGAATAAAGCCGCTATGGAACGGTCATTATCTGCGAGGTTTGGAGTTCAGGTTTGAAACACTTTCTTGTGCCGACGCGACACCCGCAGGTCACAAAGCAGCCGGCTCTACAGAGGCGCGAGCAGTGCGTGACGATGGCTCGGGAGCAAGGCTACAAGCCGTTCCGGCACCAAGGCGGAAAATTTCGCCGGCATGATTCGCTGCCGCGCCGGAACGGCCGGCGTGAGACATATGAAACGCGAGATAACGGTTTTCTTCATACATTCCGTATCTCGATAGTATTTGTTTTTCAAATTTACTATAGCGAGGTGTTCGGCTAACATCACGCTTAATCCGTTAAGTGGCATGGTTCGAAATCACCCTCGTCATAATCATCGCGTTCATATCGGCCGCTAACGGGATCGGGGTCCACAATGTACGACAGTCTGGGGAAATATCATGCCGCACATGCACCTTGATACTGCGAGGATCACCTGGTTGCATACGCCGACGCTGAGCGCGCGCAGTGCAACGCGGCGAATCGGCGTGTTGCTGTTCGACGGCTTCTGGCTGCTCGGGCCGGGCACGGTGGTGGAGATGTTCCAGACCGCCAACGAACTGTCGAGCTCGCGAGCCGGCGAAGAGCAGCCTTACGAAGTGCAATTCCTTTCAATGGACGGCGGCAGCGTCGCCAGTTCTTCTTCGGCCCGCATCTGGACCGACCGTATCGACGCGCGTTTCGGCAGCGGCTTCGACGTGCTGTTTATCGCCGGCGGCTACGGTGCGCATGTGGCTGCGCGCGACGAGCGGGTACTCGGCTGGCTGCGTTCGGTGCAATCGCGCACTCGCGCGATCGAAACGATCGGTGAAGGGCGACTCGTTCTGGAAGCGGCCGGCCCGTCGGATCACGACGCACCGCAGGTGAACCGCTATCTGAACGGCATCACGAGCGAGTCCGCTCTCAGCGCATCCAATGATCGTCATGACTGTGCGCGCAGCGCGCTCATGTTCATCAAACGCGACCTTGGCGCTGAACTCGCCCGCAGCGTCGCCGATCGCGTGATGCCCGGCATGGCGGCCAACTGGGTGCCGCTGCCGGCGGAAGGCGGCACACTCAGCGTGGCCGAAAAAATCCGCGCCGCAGCGCGCTGGATGGAAGCGAATTGCGACCGTCCGGTTTCGGTGGCGGACGCCGCGCAGGTCGCGGCGATGAGCGAGCGCAATTTCCTGCGGCGTTTCAAGCATGAAATGCAACTCACGCCGTCGGACTATCTGTTGCAGATACGGCTGCGCATTGCCTGCAACTTCCTCACCGAGACCGAATTGCCGGTCGACAAGATCGCGCGCCGCAGCGGAACGGGCAACGGCGATCGTCTCGCGAAGATTTTCCGCAAGCGCATGGCGCTGTCTCCAACCGAATATCGCGCCCGCAGCCGGATCACGACGCGGGCGTAGTATTCGTGGAGGCGCTCGTGCCGGCAGAAGAGGCGGCGCCTTACGAGAATTGAACGCGTCCGTCGTGGCGGCCGCGTTTTTGCCGGTCAGGATACTTACGAGTGCGGCGGCCATGGGCAACAAGGTGATCGCGACGGCATTGCCGGAGGTGAAACTCATCGAGCCCGAGGTGTTCTGCGACGAATTCGGCTTCTGCTTCGAAAGCTTCAGCGAGGACGAGTTTATCGCCGACCTCTCGCCAGCTTTCCAGTTCGTGCAGGACCGGCATTCGAGCGCGGTGCACGGCGTGTTGCGCGGGCTGCACTATCAGGTGCAGCGTCCTCAAGGGCGGCTGATGCGGGTCGTGGTGGGCGAAGTGTTCGGCGTCGCGGTGGACGTGCGGCTCAATTCGCCGAACTTCGGCAAGTGGTGCGGGGCGGATCTGAGCGCGGCCAATCACCGCCAGATCTGGGTGCCGCCAGGCTTTGCGCACGGTTTCGTGGTGCTGTCCGAGGTCGCCGAGTGTCTGTGGAAGACCACGGAGTACTGGTTTCCCGAACTGGAGCGCTGCATTCTGTGGCGCGATCCCGACATCGGCATTGAATGGCCGATCGATTTCGAGCCGATTCTCGGCACGAAGGACGCCGCGGGCCGGCGTCTTTACGAGGCGGAAAACATCGCCTGAGCGCTCGGGTGGCGTTGTGTGCCCTGACGGCCGTGCACTGCCGGTGCTGTGCTGCAACGGGAATCAGCGCGTCGCGACCACCGCGCCGACGCTTGCGGTCACCACCAGCAGCGTGCCGGCGATCTGTAAAACCCCCATCGGCTGATGCAGCACGACGAAGCCCGCCAACGCGCCGATTGCCGGTTCGACACTCATCAGGATCCCGAACGAAGCAGCCGGCATGTGGCGCAATGCCACCATTTCCAGCGCGTACGGCAGCAGCGGGACCAGCAGCGCGAGGCCTGCCGTTGCCGCGATCTGAGCGCCCGCCACGTGCAGCCCGCTTTGCGCCAGTCCGAACGGCGTGGCCGCGAGCGCAGCCGCGATTAGCGACACCGACAGTCCTTCGAGTCCCGCGAACAGGGTGCCGGTCTTTTTCATCAACACGATATAGCTGCCCCAACCGAGCGCCGCGCCGCACGCGAGCAACACGCCGAGCGGTTCGCCGATCCAGCCGGCGCGATCGCGCGAAAGCAGTATGACGCCAGCAATCGCCAGCGCGGGCCAGAGCAACGCTCGCGCGCGGCGCACCGCGAACGTGGCCACGGCGAGCGGCCCGAGAAAGTCGATCGCGACGGCAAGCCCTAACGGAATACGCTGGAGCGCTGCGAAAAAGCACAATGTCATGCCGGCCATCGCCGCGCCCAGCACGCCGGCGGCAAGCCAGTGCGAGCGCGAATAGGTCCGAAAGCGCGGGCGCACCAGCACGGCGAGCACCAAAGCCGCCCAGCACAACCGCAGCCACGTAGTGGTGAGCGAACCGTACGCGGCCATGGTCGGTGCGGAGAGCGCGGCGCCGAATTGCACGCTCGACATCGACAGGACGCACAGCAACGCCGCCCCGGCTGCGGTGCGGGCCGGTTTCACGTTGTTCTGCACGGGAGTCAGCGTAGGTTGAATGGTCGTGTCCTGCATAGGGGATTGCCTGATGCCCGATTGGAATTCGTTGACGCTATCTTATCGGTGCAGGCGGTATTAAGATAAGTTGATATTTCTTATGCCGACTTCAAAAACCCTTATGAGCCGAGATCTCGACAGCAGCTTGCTGCGGGCCTTCGTCACCGTGGCGGAGACGGGTGCGGTGGGCGTCGCGGCAACGCGGCTCGCACGCACTCAGGCCGCGGTGAGCATGCAATTGCGCCGGCTCGAGGAAGAACTCGGGCAGCGTTTGCTCGACCGCTCACCGCGCGGTGTGCAACTCACCGAAGCCGGGCATCTGCTGCTGCCCTATGCGCACACCATTCTCGGCGCGGGCGCCGATGCGCGTCGCGCGTTGAGCGCCGGGCAGGTGTCCGGCATCGTGCGGCTCGGTATGCTGGAGGACATTGCGGTCGGTCGTTTGCCGCGCGCGTTGCGGCGTTTTTCGATCGCTTATCCGCAAGTGGCGCTGGAAATCGTGGTCGACAGCAGTGTCGCGCTGTCGAACCGGCTCGCGGACGGCAGCCTCGATGTCGTGGTCGGCGATCCCGCGCTGGTCGACGCGGCGCCGCTGCTGACCTGGCGGCAGCCGCTCTTCTGGGTCGGCGCGCGCGGCTTCAGCCGCGAAGCGGAGGCGCTCTTGCCGGTGGTGGCATTCGGCGGTGCGTGTCTGTGGCAGCAGCAGGTTCTGACGGCGTTGCGGCGCGCGGGGATTGCGTGGCGCATCGTGTGCACCAGCACCAGTCTGCCGGCCGTGCAATCCGCGGTTGAAGCCGGGCTTGGCGTGTCGGTGCTGCTCGACGGCAACATCCGCTCGGAATCGATGCGCGTGCTGGGTCAAGCCGATGGTTTGCCCGACGCGCCCACCGCGGACTTCGGGCTTTTCACGCGCGAAGTGTCGGGCGCTCAGGCAGCGGCCGTGCAAACCTTGCAAACGTTCCTCTGCGAGGAATTGCATCTCGGCCTGCGCGAAGGCGAACCTTCGCTAATGCCGGTTTCGTCCGCGTTGGGATGATGCGCGGGCCGCTCCTTCTACGTGAGTTTTTACGACATTTTTTCTTGAGACGTACCCACGCGAAATCTACACTTCGGGCATCCTGATACCGCGAGGTGCTCAACGTGAAGCGACGTGCAACGACACAACAATCCGTTCGTATCGACTACGTGTGTCACGGCGTGGGCCGCGTCGAATTGCGCCGCTTCGACCCGGCTCGCGATTCGTACGTTGCGTTGACGGCATTGTTGCATCGCGCCTTCACACCGCTCGGCGCGATGGGCCTCAACTGCACATGCGTCGATCAGACCGTCGAGACGACACGGCTGCGCGCCACGCGGGGCGATTGCTATGTGGCGGCGTGCGACGGACGCATCGTCGGCACGATGACGCTCTATGCGCAGGATCGTGAATCGGCTTGCGAGCTATACCGTCGCGACGATATCGCCAGCTTGCGGCAGTTCGCGGTCGAACCGGTGTGGCAGGCGCGCGGCATCGGTACGCTGCTGCTCGCATTCGCCGACCATTGGGCCGCGACGCGAGGTTATGCCGAGCTCGCGCTCGATACGCCGCAACCGGCTGCGCATCTGATTGCGTTTTATCGCGGCCAGGGGTTTCGTATCGTCGATTTCGTGCGCTTCGACGGCAAGCGTTACGACAGCGCGATCCTGAGCAAGCCGCCGGTGGCGACGCGTACGCTCGCCAACTGGTCGCACCGATTGAGCGCGCGGGCGCCGATCGCGTGCGCGGCGTGAACAGGGTGACGGCCTGCCGATTGACGCGGATTCATTCGTCATCCTCAAGTCTGCCGTAGGCAATCCCCTCCAGCAAGACATCGCGCAGCGGGTCCAGCGCGGGATCGCGCAGGTTACGAGGCCGTGGCGCAGTAACGCGGATCTCGCGCGCGATGCGGCTCGGACGGTCGTCACCGGGCGGTGACAGCAACAGAACGCGATCGGACAGGTAAAGCGCTTCATCGAGATCATGCGTGACGAGCAGCGCGGCTGTTCCGTGGGCGCGCGTCAACGAGAGCAATACCTGTTGCAGCCGTGAGCGCGTGATGGCGTCGACGGCGCTGAACGGCTCGTCGAGCAACAGCAGGTCGGGCTCCGCGAACAGGCCGCGCGCCAGCGCAACGCGTTGCGCCATGCCGCCGGACAGCCGTTTCGGCAGCGTATCGCGGATACCCGGCAGACCGACTTCGGCGAGCAGCGCATCCACACGCGGATCGTGTCCCCGTCGCGGGCCGGCGGCGAACGCGATATTGTCGGCTACGCTTAGCCACGGCAGCAGCCGGGGCTCCTGGAAGATCACGCCGATCCTCCCGGACGGTCCGCGCTGCGGTTGATTCTCCAGCACCACTGAGCCAGCGACGTCCCGGTCGAGACCCGCAATCGCCCGCAGCAGCGTGCTTTTTCCGCATCCGCTGGGACCGACCAGACTCAGAATTTCGCCGCGCGCGAGTTCGAACGATACCTGTTCGAACACCGTGCGTTGCCCAAAGCGCCGGGTGAGCCCGCGCACTTCGAGCATGGGTGGCTGGGTCATTGTCCGTCTCCCGTCCCAACGCGTGCGTCGCGCCAGGACAGCACGCGCGTCTCGATTGCCTTGAATGCGCCGTCGCTCAGTTTGCCGAGCAGCGCCAGCAGCAGGATCGCGCCGAACACCACATCCGGCCGGCCGGTCTCGCGTCCGTCGCTCAGCAGATAGCCGAGTCCACGTGTCGCGGCGATCAGCTCCGCGGCGACCATGAACATCCACGCGAGACTCAGGCCGGTGCGCAAACCCGTGAAGATCTGCGGCATCGAAGCGGGCAGGAGGATGCGCGTGAACAGCGCGCGTTGCGTCAGCCGGTTGACCTCGCCGAACTCGATCAGCTTGCGGTCGACGCCGTGTATGCCGGCCACGACGCCGAGCTGCACCGGAAAGAATGCACCGATCGCGATCAGCGTGATTTTGGGGGCTTCGTCGATACCCATCCAGAGCAGAAGGATCGGCACCCATGCGAGCGAAGGAATCGCGCGCAGCGCCTGAAACGCGGGGTCGAGCAGTGCATCGGCGCGGCGGCTGAGTCCCATCGCGGCGCCGATCAGCAACGCGAGCGCGGAGCCCAGCGCAAAGCCTGCGCAGACCCGCGCGACGCTCGCGCCGACATGCCGTGCGAGACGTAGACCGCCGAGATCCCATAATGTTTGCGCGATGGCGCTCGGCGCGGGCACGAGATGCGCGGGCAACACGGACGCTCGGACCAGGACTTCGATCACGGCGAGAAACAGAACCGGCAGCGCAAGCCCTGCATAACGCCACGGACGCAACGGGTCGCGTATGCGCTGATTCTGCGCGGGATTGCTCGCGGCGAGCCGTTGCGAAGCGCGCCTTGCCGGCGCGAGCGTCTCTTCAGTCGCGGCCATGATTCCGGCCGCCCGTGCAGGCACTGACTGCTTGCGAAATTCGTATTGAGCGCATTATTTCGCGTTGGAGTTTGCGGACGCGATGACGGGTTGAGCGATTTTCGAATCGATCAGCGCGTCGATGACCTGATTGAGATCGGTGCCGCTTTTCACCAGTTGCTCGTCGACGAGAATCGGCGCAGCGGTTTTGAGCGCGGCGATCTGCTGCGCGCCGGGCTGCGGGTGGCTGAAATCGTTACGACTGAGTTGCAGCTTCGCGACCGCGAGCGACACCTTCGATTCTTCAGCGACGATCTTCGCCGTATCGTCGGGATGCGCGGCGATCCACGCGCGCGCTTTTTCATAGACCTTCAGCACGCGGGCCAGCGCATCCGGATGTTCGCGAATGAAGTCGTCGCGCGCGTTCAGGAAGCCCCACGTGTTGAAGTCGACGTTGCGGTACAGCAGGCGCGCGCCGTCGTCGACCTGCGCGGCGGCCATGTGCGGATCGAGACCGGCCCATGCGTCGACCTGTCCGTTCGCCAAGGCGGTGCGGCCGTCCGGATGCTGGAGGTTTACGAGTTCGACGTCGTCGCGCGACAGTCCCACCGTATGCAGCGCGCGCAACGTGAAGAGGAACGGGTCGGTGCCCTTGGTCGCGGCGATCTTCTTGCCTTTCAGATCGGCGAGACTCTTGATGGGTGAGTCCTTGCGCACGACGAGCGCGGTCCACTCGGGGCGCGAAAAGATATAGACGGCGCGGATCGGATTACCGTTCGCCTTGCCGAGCACGGCGGCGAGCCCCGCTGTCGAGCCGATATCGATCGCGCCGCTGTTCAGATACTCGAGCGCACGGTTGCTGCCGAGGCTGAGCACCCACTTGACGGGGGTGTGGTCGGCGGCGAACTCCTGTTCCAGCCAGCCGTTGCGTTTGATAACGAGGCTTTCCGGCGAGTAATACGCGTAGTCGAGCTTCAGTTCGGCGAGCGGCGCGGCCTGCGTGGTGCCGACGCCGGCGACGCACAGCGCGAGCGCGGCCGCTGCCGCCGACATGAAGTCGCGCAGAACGCGCGCGCGGCGCGCGGGCGACGTGCGTGCCCGAGCGAAGAATGCAAAGCCCCGAACCAGTGCCATTGATTGTCCTTATGGTTGCGTGTGATCTGAACGTCCAATGTAGCGAAAGCGTTCACGCATGCGAACCAATTAAAGTTCAGAATCAAAGCAGTTCTGGCGCTATTGCAGAGCAAAAAAACCGGCACCAACAGCAACAATTGCAATACCGTGTGGCAAGTATTGCAACCGCATGCCGATTTCGTGCCGGGCCTGTATGTCCAACTGAACGGTCGAAGCGCTAATCAGCGTCGCATCACGCCCATCAGCAAGGTGACGAGGAAGATCACCACGAAGATGAAGAACAGCACCTTGGCGATTTCCGTGGCGCCGGCGGCAATGCCGCCAAAGCCGAATACCGCGGCGATGATGGCGATGATGAAAAAGATTGCAGCGTATCGAAGCATGGGGCCTCCCACCGATGGATTGCTGGATTGAAGCTGGAAACGGCGACTCGTTGTGGGCACTGCGTGCTTTGACGGGTTATTTGCCGGCTAGCGCAATACAGCAATAGGTGTGCCCAGCGGCCGGCGGTCCAAGTGGCGCCGGCCGGGCAAGATGGGTGTCGACGGCTGTGCCCGTCAAGGTGCGGCGGCGTCCGCCACTTCGTCGTTCCAGTAGGGCGGCAGCGCCTTATACGGATTGCCGCCGGCAAGCGACGTGACATACACGCCGCCCGCGCCATGCGCTTTTGCGTATTGCACGACGCCTGGCAACTGCGCAGCGGTCGCGCCGTACACCATGTGCACGAAGCGGTTCTTCGGATAGCCGGCTTGCCAGCTCATCGGCTGGTATTTCGCGTAGCTCTTCGCCGTGCTTTCGAATACGACGAACTGGTCGGCCGTCGGCAGGCTTGCGTAGAGTTCGGGAATGTTGGTGCCCGGATTGGCCGTCACCGAGTAGGCGGCGTTCAGTCCTTTGATGTAGTTGTAGATCGACTGGTAGAACTGGATGTGCGACATCTGGCTGTCGGACGTCATCTCGTCGATGAAGAAGCCGTCCACCTTATACAGCGCGACATACGTGTTGATATCGGTCACGACCGCGGACAGCGAGCGCTTGCCGTACGACGTGGACACGTAGCCCAATACCTTGCCGCCTGCGGCGCGAAGCCTGGTGGCAGCCGCGGCATAGTTCGGATCTTCCTTCACGCCGGGGCCGCTGTTCGGATTCAGGATGGCGGTAGTCGGCACCTTGCGCGCCGTGGTCGTGAGACTGTTCCAGTTCGCGACGCTGCCGGTGGCATTGAAGTAGGAGGGTACGACGAGGCTGGTTGCCGTGCTGCCCGCGAAGGCCGTGCCGTCGATGCATCCCAGCAGCAGGCCCGCAATGAGTCCCGCTCGCCCCAGATACCTGCCGGTGCGGCCCGCAACGCGGGTTCCGCGCACCGATTCCGAAGCAGCAGCCGAAACCGCACCCATTCCCCGATTTTTCCGCATGTAGCCTCCTGACGCGGTTCTTCGAAACCGCTGTCGATTGGCCCGCCGTGGATACGGCGGGCAACTGGCAAACTCCCGCAAGGGAGTCCCTATAGTTTTGCGTCGCCGGATCGCTCCGGGTTTGCCCAAACTGCGCTAACGGCATCCTCTCGCATTTTCTTTAGGGAGCCAGTTTAATTTTTTTGTCGCGTTTTGAGGCGGGTGCGCTTACGGGCCTTCCCGGAATGATTTTTATTTTTCATTCCGGTATCTGTTGCCACACTCGCGGTCTTGTCCGCCCGATTTAAACCCAATCAAACTTTTTTAGAAAAACGCACGATAGTGCATTTTTATCCGATGATTATTGATCAGAAGATTGGCGCTCAGCGGAGTTTGACTCGAACTGGATGCGGCGATTTTCCAACACATTTTCGAACCGCTTGACGACTCGATTTTCCAGCCAGGGATCGGTGAGTATCGCTTGCGCTCGGGCGCGCAATCGTTTGCCTTTGAATTCAAGCGGATGCGTTTTTCACTATTTAACTGTCCGGAATCGCGCAATGGCATAACTCAGCTTGAGACCGCCCCATCTGATGTGCTATCTTCCACGGCCTTAGCAGGAAACAAACAAAATGTATGGTCAGCCCAAGTTTTGCAACCTGAATGTGTGACCTGAGATAAAAGGGCTTGCGCAAATGTATCCGGGCTCGAAATGGGCGCGGATTAATAGCGCCCGGCCCTCGATGAGGAGCCGCGCCCGACTGTCCTTTAAAAAGTCGTCAGTCTGCGAGACTGGATTGTTTGTCAGGTTTTCAGTCGGGCCGTGTGCCATTTATCTTCATCACAGATTGGTGGTCGCAAAAGCAGGCAGGTTGAGCTGATCAGGCGGGGCGCGGATGCGCTTGATATTCGCCCCCCCTGGCCAGAATTGCCCACACGATTCTGGCCATTTTGTTGGCCAGCGCGCAGGCAACGACATTGGTGTGACGGCGTCGCAGCAGGTCCTGCACCCATGCGCCGAGCGCATCGGTGCGCCTCTGGACGCAGCGCAGGACGGCACGCGCGCCCTGCACCAGCAAGCTGCGCAGATGTTTATCGCCGCGCTTGGAAATGCCCAGTAGCGTCGCGCGCCCTCCGGTCGAATGCTGTCGTGGCACCAGACCCAGCGAGGCGGCGAAATCGCGGCCTCGCCTGAATCCATGCACGTCACCGGCCATCGCAAGCAGGCTGCTCGCGGTCATCGGGCCGATACCCGGAATGGTAAGCAGTCGCTGGCCGGCTTCGTTCCCGGCCAGCTGACGTTTGAGTTCGGTTTCGAGTTCGACGATTTCGTTGCTGAGTTGGCCGAAGCGATGATACAGACGCAGCAGCAGGGCCACCATCGGCGGCGGCAGCGCATGAGCCGGATCGTCGAGTAGTATGGGCAGGCGCGTGATGGCGACAGATCCGATCGGCAGGCTCACGCCGAACTCCAGCAAAAAGGCATGAATCTGATTACCCGTCGCCGTACGCTCACGCACCAGCGCTTCGCGCATCCGGTGCAAGGCCAGCAGCGTCTGCTGCTCAGGCGTCTTGATGGCGACAAAGCGCATTGATGGACGCGAAGCGGCTTCGCAGATTGCCTCGGCGTCGGCGAAGTCAGTCTTGTTGCCCTTGACGAATGGTTTGACGAACTGGGGGGCAATCAATCTCACCTGATGGCCAAAGCCCTGGAATTTGCGAGCCAGCCAGTGTGCGCCAGCACAGGCTTCCATGGCAACGGTGCAGGCCGCGCAGTTTGCCATCAACGTATACAACTGGGTCCGTGTTGCCTTCTTGCGCCAAACCTCGTGCCCATGAGCGTCTTGCGCATGAAGGAAGAAGCAGTGTTTGCCCAGATCGATACCCACCAACGTCGCGTTTGCCATGATGGCCTCCCGGAAAAGGAAACGGCCCGATCAGCGTACGCCGATCGGGCCGTTTCGGTCAGGCTGACCATCTCATTAAGTCGGTTTCGCATCCGGCGCAACGTCGAATTTGCGCCGTGTAAATAATGCAAAATGGGCCGGCTCAAAAATCAGCTAGCGGGACATCTCTTCATACGGGATAACGCCGCTCGCGTTCAGACAGAACGGGGAAAAGATTTTGGCGATGAAGAAGCGGACCCGGGCACGCGCCGGCGGGGACTCTTGCGGGGTTGTCGAAAGGGCGAACGAACGATTTCTCACGCGTACCTTGATTGCGGTAATGCTCGGCACGGCCGGTATCGTACCGCTCGTGACGCATGCCGAGCTTGCGCCGCCGCAGTCCGCTGCCGCGGCCGCCCATTCTGCTTCCTCTCAGCCGAACCTCGCTTTCTTTTACGCGGCCAATCCGCCTGTCGGCGAATTGCAGGCCTTCGACGCCGTCGTGGTCGACCCGGCCACCGGTTTCGATCCGGCGGCTCATCCGCTGGCTCATACCACGTGGATCGCGCGCACTTACGCCGAGTCCGCTGGTTCGGCCGACGCATTCCTCTCCAGCCAGATCGAACCGCTGTGGCAGCGTGGCTATCGGGGCTTTCTGCTCGATACGCCCGCCGCCGTCGCCGCCGCCGGCCGCATTCATGACGCGCATCCGGACGCACGCCTCGTGGCGGGCGGCGCCGACGTCATGCGCAATGCGCTGCCGTATGCGAAGTCGCTCTACGCGGTGGTGGGCGAGTCGCTGGTTCGCGGTGTGGATGACAGCGGCCAGCTTCTCGACGTCCCTGAATCGTTGCGCGCACAACGCATTGACGAGGCGCGCGCGTTCACGCAGCAAAGCGGCGTGCCCGTTGTGTCCGTGGAGTATTGCGGGCGCACCGACCGGCAGTGCGCCCGCGAGACGGCCGCGCGCGTCGTGTCGGCCGGCATGCTGCCCTATGTGACGAGCAAGGCGCGCGACGTGGTCGGCATCGGCAAGATAGAAGTGCTGCCGCGCAAGATTTTGATTGTGCAGGACCGCGACACCCAGGATCCGCTCGACCTGAGCGCCGGTGTACGCGATCTGGCCATGCCGCTCAACTATATGGGCTACGACGTCGAGTATGCCGATTTCTCGTCGCGTCTGCCGGACGCCATCACGCCGGATCGCTACGCGGGCGTCGTCGCGTGGATCCAGCGCGGCGCGGTGCCCGATCCCGAGGCATGGCAGCGTTGGGTCACCGCGCGCATGGCCGATCACATTCCTGTCGCGTTTCTCGGTCAGTTCGGCTTCGACGCGGCCGGTTCGGCCGGCGCGGCGCTCGATCTGCAAGCCGTGGGCGGCACGCTGGCCGCACCGGTCACGGTAGTCAAAAGCGATCCGATGGTCGGCTTCGAAATCAGCCCGAAGCCCGAACCGCGCGATCTGCAAGGCGTGCGTGTGGGTTCGCGCAGCCAGCCGTTGCTGCGCGTGTCGGCCAATGGCGTGCTGCTCGATCAGGTCGCGCTCACGCCGTGGGGCGGCTATGCGCTCAGTCCCTACACCGTGGCCTCGCTCGACAGCATCGAGCAGGAGCGCTGGGCGATTCAGCCAATGACCTTCATGAAAGCGGCGCTGCATTTGCAGGACATGCCGTCGCCGAGCGTCACCACGGAGAACGGCCGGCGCCTGTTGATGTCGCACGTGGATGGCGACGGTTTCGCGTCGCGCGCCGAATTCCCCGGTCCCGACTATTCCGGCGAGGCGCTGTACCAGCAGATCTTCACCCGCTACCCGGTGCCGATGACGCTCTCGGTGATCGAAGGCGAGGTGGGTCCGAAGGGCCTGCATCCGGATATCTCGCCGCGTCTCGAAGAGATCGCACGCAAGATGTTCGCGCTGCCGCACGTCGAGATCGGCACGCACACCTATTCGCATCCGTTCCAGTGGGAGCAGGTGGACAGCAAGACCGGCGCACAAGTGGATCGCGGAGGCGGCGACGCGGCGTTCTCGCTGAATATTCCGGGTTATCACTTCAATATCGACCGTGAGATCACCGGTTCGATCGACTACATCAACACGCGTCTCGCGCCGGCCGGCAAGAAGACCGTGATCCTGCAATGGTCGGGCGACTGCCGGCCGCCGGGTTTCGTCGTGCGCAAGGTGTACGAGGCGGGCGTCTACAACTTCAACGGCGGCGACACGGTCATCACGAAGTCGGCCAATAGCTGGACCAATATCGCGCCGATCGGCGTGGACAAGGGGCCTGGCGCTTATCAGGTGTACGCACCGAATCAGGACGAGAACGTCTATACGAACGACTGGCAAGGCCCGTTCTATGGCTTTACCCGTGTGCTCGAGACCTTCGCAATGACCGACCGGCCGCTGCGTTTCAAGCCGATCGACATTTACTATCACATGTACAGCGGCACCAAGGTGGCCTCGTTGCGCGCGCTCGACCAGATCTTTTCGACGGTGCTCAAGCAGCCGGTGATGCCGGTCTACGTGAGCGAGTACATCCGCAAGGTGCTCGACTGGCACACGTTCGCGGTGGCGAAAGAGGTGGGTCCGCAGGCGAACGACTGGATCGTGCGCGGCAATGGCGAAGTGCGTGAGTTGCACTGGCCGCAGGCGGCGAGACCGTCGCTCGATAACGCCTCGGGCGTGACCGGTTTTGCAAACGGTCCTGACGGCACCTATATCCATATCGACGGCGGCAGCGCCCGGTTTGCGATCGGCAGCCCCGTAACAAGGGAAGCGGCGCCGTATATCGGCGAAGCCAACGGTTTCGTGCGCAACTTCCGGCGCACGCCGCAGGGCGTGCGTTTCGAATTCGCCGGTCACTACCAGCCGTTCGTCAAGCTGGCCAACGCTCAGCAGTGCAAGGTCAGCGTGAACAATCAGGCAGTAGTCACGCGTCGTGACGGCGATTTCCTGCGTTTCGACACGCCGGCCGAGGTCGGACCGAAACTGAACTACAAGTCAGTCGAGGTCGCCTGTGGCCGATAATCGCCCTCGCATCGCGCCTATGTGGCTGGTTCTGCTGCTCGCGGGCGTGGTGTTGATCACACTCTATCTCGTGCATCCGCGCGGCGGCCTGCGCAGCCGGATGACGTCCACCGACGCGCCGAGCGATCTCAGCATCGCCTATCTCGAAGCATGGTTGCGTGTGCAGCCCGACAACACGGAAATCCTCTCGGTGCTCGGCACGCAGTATGTGCGTCTGGGGCGCAACCAGGACGCGCTCCGTATGGCTGCCCGCATGGAGGCGATTCCCGGCGAACAGATGCGCCGCGCGGCGCAGTTGCTGCGTCTGACCGTCGAGACGCGCGAGACGTTCGCGCTGCCCGCCAACGACCCGGGCCGCGATGCCGCGCTCGCGCGGTTGCGCACGCAGCTCGCCAATGCGGCGGCCCTGTCCGGGGCGAATGCCGATCTGCAGATGCTGGCTGAAGCAGCCGCTTCGGTGAACGCGCAACAACTCGCCGGGCAACTCTATGCGCGCCTTGCCGCGCAGGATCCGGCGCAACAAACCCGCTGGAACCGCGAAGTGGTGCGCTTCGCCATGTACGGCGGCGACTATCGTGGCGCGGCGAACGCCTGGTTCCGCCTGCAAGCGGCCTCGGCGACGTTCGATGCGCAGCGTCAGTGCTTCATCGCAGGTATTCGGGCCTTGCAATCGGGCAATCTGCTCGACGAAGCGCTCGCTGCCGCCAACGACCACGGCGCCGCGTTTGCCCACGATCACGAGACGCTCGTCGTGCTGCTGAACCTGGCGCGCGCGGCGCATCGCCCGGATCTCGTCGACCGTTATGCGAAGGCGCTGGCCGGCTATGCGCAGGCACGGCCTGATGAAGACGGCGCGCTGCGTCTCGTCGACTTCATCCGCCAGCGTGCGCGTGAAGACGGTTCGCAGGGGCAGTACGCCTATATGGACGGCCCGCAGGCCGGAGCGGCGCTCGCGATGCGCACCCGCACGCAGGGTTGGGGCGATGTGCATCTCGTGCGTGTCGCGGCGTCCACCGCGGCATCGGCGCCTGCCGCAACGGCGTCGAATCCGGCAGCGAATACGGCGCCGGCAGCGGCATCGAGCGCCGCAGCGAATGCAGCAGCGAATGCAGCAGCGCCCGCAGCCGCATCAAACCCTACAGCCACGTCGAACGACGTGCCGAGTCTCCTCTATCAGTCGTTCCTCGAATCGAACGATCTGCCGAACGCACAGCGCGTGGCGACCGAGCAGGTCGGCAAGAATCCGGGCTCGCCGGTCTGGACCAAACGCCTCGCTCAGGTCTCCGAATGGAACCATGCGTCGCCGCTCGCCTTGCAGATGTGGCTCGCGTACGCGCAGGCCACGCACGATCCGGAAGGCTGGAAAAACGTCATGCGCCTCGCGCCCATGCTCAACGACGACAATGCCTATCTGGCGGCGTTGATCCAGGCATCGAACGCGGCGCCCGGCGACCTCAAGCTGGTCGACTCGGTGGTTGCGGCCTACGAGCGTCTCGGCCGCCCGGACGACGCGCTGGCTTTCCTGCGCAGCCGCCAACGCAATTCGCCGGCTGAAGCGATCGATACGCGTCTGGGTCAGCTCGCCGAGCGCTCCGGTCACGACGACGAAGCGCTGGCCTACTACCGCAAGCTGAATCAGCTGTATCCGTCGAACACGCAATACGCGCTGCGCACGGCGAGCCTGCTATATCGTCACGGCGACTACAAGGGCGCGCTCGACACGCTGCTCGCCGCGCGCAAGGGCGCCAAGGACGACGATGTGCTGTTCTGGCGCAATGCCGCGCAACTCGCGCGTCTTTTGCAGCGTGACGACATTGCGAACGACGCCTACAGGCATCTGCTTGCCAGCGGCAAGGCGGCGCCCGAAGATCTCGCCGCAATGACGTACTTCTACGACGCATATCCGGTCGACGCGGCCCGCACGTCCGAGTTGCAGTTCCGCCGCGACCAGTCGCAGCGCGCGCTGCAGAGTGCGATTCACTATTACACCGATGCCGAGCAATACGATCGCGTCGACGCGTTGCTGAAAAGCCTGACGCCCGAGCAACTGGCCACCGCTGAAGGCGACCCCGCGTTTCTGCGCGTGCGCGCCGAATACTATCGCCAGACCGACCGTCCGCTCGACGCGCTGCACGACTTGCAGCACGCGGTGGCGCTGCCGGGCGCGACGCTCGACTTGCGCGCCGCGCTGCTCTGGACGCTGGTGGACTACGGCAGCGAAGCGCAACTGCGCGAGGCGGTGGCCGAATGGCGCGATGCGCCCGCGCAGGCGCCGGCTTTGTGGGGGCCGCTGGCCGCCGCGCTGATGCGCCTGAACCGGCCTGAAGCCGCGCTCAAGTATCTGCGGCTGCAATCGGCGGCCATGTCGCGCGATCCGCTCTGGCAACTGACCTACGCCGAAGCGCAGGAAATGGCGGGGCGCAGCGATCTCGCGTGGTCGATCCGCCGCAACGTCTGGCGTCAGATGCAGCAGGAAGAGGCCGCCGTTCGCGCCAACAGCGCACAAGGACAGATCGTGCTGCGCACGCGCGCCTCGCAGGGCAGCGAAGTGCGTGAGCAGATGCTGGGCCGCCGCGTGACGCTCGCGTCGATCTTCGAAAACGCGGACGTGTCGAAGGCTTTCCTGATCGATCTGCTCGCCAGCGACGCCGGCCGCAACGACAACACCGAAGCGCGCCGCACGCTGCTCGGCGACGCGGCCGGCCTGCCGCCCGCGCAGCCCGTGAAGGCGCACGCTGCCGCGGCGTTGCCGGATCAGGCGCAGTTGAGTTCGTCGGTGGCGCGCGACGTGGCGCTCGCCTGGGCGATGTCGCATGAAGCGAATCCGTTGGCGAAGCGCTGGCTGGCTCGTCAGTACGCCAATGTTCTCGTGCAACCTTCGGAGCA
The DNA here is from genome assembly GCF_031570135.1 of Paraburkholderia sp. USG1. NCBI lineage: Bacteria > Pseudomonadati > Pseudomonadota > Betaproteobacteria > Burkholderiales > Burkholderiaceae > Paraburkholderia > Paraburkholderia sp. USG1. The sequence continues at coordinate 96,813 of NZ_JAMWXW010000011.1, forward strand.
GTTGATCGCGTTCGCGCTCGCCGACAACGACAAGCCCGCGATGGAGCGGCTGCTCGACCAGCAGGGCGCGCGCTTGCCGCTCTATAACCGTATCGATGCGTCGATCGCGGTGGATCGTCCGGGCGCGGCCGAAGACCTCGCGTTTCAGGGGCTGGAAGGCGCGCCTTACGATTCGGAACTGCATAGCCGCCTCGAGCAGACCGCTCTGACGTGGCCGCAATCGCTCGATGCGACCGTGACCAGCTACGTCGAGCATCCGCTCGATTACATCGAACAGACGCTGGCGGGCAGCATCAAGATCGCCGATCTGTATATGGTCGGCGTGAACGGTATCCAGCGCTTCCAGCACTCCACGGATCAGGGGCAACTCACCAACGTGCCGTCGGTGGATCGTTCGGTGGAATTTTTCGCGCGGCGTCAAACGTACGACACCGCGTTCATGGTCACCGTGGGACGCCGCGAAGCGCTCGACAGTTTCTACAGCGTGTCGGTGGCTGCGGAGTGGGGCAGGAATTCGCCGTTGTCGATCGCCTTGAAAGCGGGCCGCAACCAGACCGCGCGCGAGTCGCAGGCGTTGCAGGTGGGTGGCATGAAGGACAACGTGGTCGGCACGATTACGTACCGCGCGACGCAGAGTCTGTATGCCACGGGCACCGTCGAGGCCGATCGCTTCTACAGCCAGGCGCGCAGCTATCTTGGCAGCGGTGTGCTGTCGAGCGGTGAAATCGGCTATCGCATCCGCACGAACTATCCGGACTACACGCTGCGGCTGATCGGCGCGCATGGCGACTACGGCGCGAGCGGCGAGGCCGACGGCCTGATCTCGCGGCTGATTCCCGTGAGCGCCGGCCCGGTCAGCGCGTCGACGTTCATCCCGCAGACCTACTCGCAATACGGCGTTTTCTTCGGCTTCGGCAACGATCTGATCGACCAGTACACGCGTGCATGGCGGCCGTTCCTCGACGTCGGCGTGCTGCATGATTCGTTCCAGGGTTGGGGTCCGTCGCTCAGTCTGGGCCTCGCGGGCACGGTGTTCGGCGGCGATCACGCGGCGCTCTTTTTCTCGCATCAGCGCGTCTCGCGTCTCGGCACGCCGGTGACCCAGATCGGCGCTCGCTATAGCTGGTTTTATTGAACCGGATTTCGCATAGTTATCCCAAGGAGAATTCTTCATGTACGGCATTAAACGATTGGCTCGCACGAGCGCCTGGTGTGTCGCGGCAACCGCGCTGGCCCTGCTGGTGAGCGCATGCGGCACGGTGCGCCAGACCTCGGGCCCCGCGCTCGCACGCGGCGACAAAGTGGCGGTGGTGTCGATCGCCAACTACACTGAAACGCCGGATGCGGGCCATAGCGCCGAATCGATCGCGGCCAATACGCTGCGCGCGGGCGGTATCGCCGATGTGCGCATTGCCCCGGCCGATTCGAACCGCAATTCGCTGTTCGACACGACGCAGCGGGCCGACAGCGACAAGGCGCTGGAATGGGCGCGTTCGCAGAACGCCCGCTACGTCCTCTCGGGTGCGGTCGAAGAATGGCGCTACAAGACGGGTGTGGACGGCGAGCCGGTGGTCGGCGTGACCTTCGAGCTGATCGATGTGTCGAACGGCGCCGTGGTGTGGAGCGCGACGGGTACGCGCACGGGCTGGAGCCGCTCGGGTCTGTCGAGCGTGGCGACCTCGCTGATCGCCAAGGTCCTGTCGCCGTTGCAAGCGCGTCAGTAAGCTTATCCCCAAGGTTGCCGGTCGGCGCCCGAAACGCGGGCCGCGAACCGACACCCGACATGTGAAAAGGAAATGGCCGTGAATACCGCAGCCGTGGAAAACAATCCGGGCGCATCCAAGCCGCGCCACGCGCATCCGTTCGGCAATCTCGGACGTGTGCGCCGCTTTCTGGCGCCCGCGGTGGCGCGGCCGTTCGCGATCGTGGAGACTGTCGTGCTCGTGCTGGTCGTACTGGCCGTGGCGCGGTGGCTTCATCCGGAAGACCCGTTGCTGCTGCGCTCCGGTTTTCCGTGGCTATGGCTGGTGTCCTTGCTGGTGGCCTTGCGGTACGGCAGCCTGCTTGGTTTGCTGAGCGGGGCTTTCATACTCGGCGCATGGGCGCTCTTCTATCCGCATGGCGGCCCGTTCCCCGCGCTGTATTTCGCCGGCGGCCTGATCCAGACGATTCTCGCCGGGCATTTCGGCGATACCTGGGGCAGCCGCGCCGAACGCGCCTCCTCGCTGAACGATTACCTGAACGACCGTCTCGTTGCGTTGACCAACAGCCACTACCTGATGCGGCTGTCGCACGAGCGGCTCGAAAAGGATCTGCTTTCCCGGCCCACCACGCTGCGCGATTCGATTACCGAATTGCGCCGGCTGTCGGTCTCTAGCGAGACGGCGCTTGCAGTGCCGGCGGTTGCCAAAGAGGGACATCCGCTGGGCGGCGCGAGCGGCTTGCTCGAATTCGTCGCGCAGGCCTGCCAGATCGAAGTCGCGGCGCTGTATCCGGTGCGCGACAACAAGCTCGACAGCGAGGCGATCGGCCGGATCGGCGATCCGTTCGAACTCGAAATGCACGACGAACTCGTGATGCATGCGCTCAACACGCTGAGCGTCGCGCATCTGAAGAACGAAGACACGGTCGTGCCGGTCAGCCAGTACCTGGTCTGCGCGCCGCTGGTGTCGGCGGACGGTGAGCTGCGCGCGCTGCTCGTCGTCAAGCGCATGCCGTTCCTGTCGCTCAACTTCGACAACCTGCAATTGCTGCTGGTGTTGCTCGGCTATTACGCCGACGGCGTCGAGCATTCCGCCTTCGTGCAGCGCATTCTCGATAGCGTGCCGAACTGCCCGTACGAATTCGCGCTCGACCTGAGCCGTCTCGCGCGTCTTCAGCAGAAGACGGGCGTGGCGTCGTCGCTCGTCGCGCTGGCTTTTCCGCGCGACGAAGAGGGCGACTCGCTGTTCGAGCATGTGATGCGCCGCCGCCGCTCACTCGACGTGATGTGGCCGGTGCAAACGGCGAAGCAGTCGGTGCTGGTGAATCTGATGCCCGCCACCGACACGACCGGCATCGACGGCTATCTGGCACGGATCGAAGCCAGCCTGACGGCACAGTTCAACACCGACCTGGAGCGTGCGCGCGTCGGCGTTCATACGCTCCACCTGGAGGGCGACGAGCCCGGCGCGGCGCTGATGCGCCTTCTCAAACGAAGCGGCCTCGATGTCTAAGACCCTTTCTTTCATCGTCGGCGCGCTGGCGGCCGTGGTGGCCGTGATCGTGCAATACCTGGCGATCGCGAGCCTGCTGCAACCGGCCGGCGCGACCGATCCGCTGCTGCGCTTTTTCGCGCTGCAGGCATTGGCCGGACTCGCCGAAGCCGTCGCGTTCCGCTCGTGGCTGCCGCTGAATTATCGCGAGCCCCGGGCGCTCTCGTTGCTGTTCCTGTGGCTCGCCTGTACTTTCGTGCCGCTGTTCGGCGGCCTCGTGGTGCTGAGTAGCTGCATCTGGGCTGCGCTCTTTCCGGCCAGCAAGGACAGCGATCAACTCGCCGACGTGCCGCGCCCGGAATTCGTCACGTATCTGGTGTCGCGCGTTTCGCACGGCGGCGGCGCGCGGTTGCAGGCGCGGCTCGCGAATACCCAGGTATCGCCCACCGACCGGTTGTCGGCGCTCGTGGCGATCCAGAGCATGCCCACCCGCACCACCGGCACGTTGCTGCGCGAGCTGCTGGCCGATCCGCTCGAAGACATCCGCCTGATCGCTTACGGCACGCTCGACCACGCCGAAAACGAAATCATGCAGAAGATCTTCCGGACCAGCAAGGCACTGGAAGTGACCGGCAACGACACCGAGCGGCACGCGCTCAACCGCATGCTGGCCGAACTGTATTTCGAACTCGTGTACCAGAACCTCGTGCAGGGCGCGGTCTACCGCCACACGCTGCAACAGGCCGATCGCTACGCGCAGACGGCGCTCGAAACCGATCCGACCGATGCGGCGCTATGGCTGATTCGCGGCCGTCTCGCACTGGCGAATGCGTTGCCCGATGCCGCGCACGAATACATTGCGCACGCGCTCGAACTGGGCTTCCCGCGTGAGCGGCTGGTGCCGTGGCTCGCGGAAGCCGATTTCCTGCGCGGCGACTACGCTCGTGTCTCGCAGCTTCTCGCATCGCTGGGCAATGCGGCCGCGTTGCCCACACTCAAACCGGTTGTGAAGTACTGGTCATGATGAAAGAACTCCCGATCCGACGTGCCGCCGATGCCGATGTCTGCCTGCTGCTGGAAGGCACGTTCCCGTTCGTGCGTGGCGGCGTGTCGAGCTGGGTCAACGAAATGATCCGCTCGTACCCGGAGATCCGTTTCGCGATTGTCTTTATCGGCAGCCGGGAACAGGACTACGCCGGGGTTGCCTATGCGCTGCCGGAAAACGTCGTGCATCTCGAAACGCATTATCTGTACGAGCAGGCGGTCGCGGACTTTCAACCGCGTGCCGTGGATGGCGACGCCGCCGCGTTCGCGCACTCGCAGGCATTGCACGACGCGCTGCGCGATCCGCGCAACGGCCGGGACGCCGGCGAGCTGATGGCCAGCATGATCCCGATGCTCGGCGCACACGGCGCGCTGAACGAGGAACAGTTCCTGTCGAGCCGTGCGGCGTGGGACACCATTGTCGATCAGTATCAGAAGTACTGTACCGATCCGTCGTTTACCGATTACTTCTGGACCGTGCGGATCATGCACAAGCCGCTGTGGCAACTCGCGCGCGTCGCCGAGAAACTGCTGCCGGCGAAGGTTTATCACACGGTATCGACAGGTTATGGCGGCTTTCTCGGCGCCTTGATGCATTACCGCACGGGCCGCCCGCTGCTGGTTTCCGAACACGGCATCTATACGAAGGAACGCAAGATCGACTTGCTGCAGAGCCAGTGGATTCGCGACAACCGTGGTGTGTTCGAACGCGATATTTCGCGCGTCAGCTATTTCCGCGAGCTGTGGGTGCGTTTCTTCGAAGCGATCGGCAAGCTCGCTTACGACGCCGCCGACGACATCGTCGCGCTGTACGAGGCGAACCGCCAGCGCCAGATCACGGACGGCGCGCGCGCCGAGCGCACGCAATGCATACCGAACGGTATCGACGTCGACGCGCTGGGGCCGCTGGTGGCCGAGCGCAAACCGCGCTCGCACCGCGTGGTGGCGCTGATCGGGCGGGTGGTGCCGATCAAGGACATCAAGACCTTCATTCGCGCGATCTTCATTGCGTCGCGGACCATGCCGAATCTGGAAGGCTGGATCATCGGGCCGGAAGAGGAAGATCCCGCCTACGCGCTCGAATGCCGCGCGCTCGTGGAGAGTCTCGGGCTCGGCCGCAATGTGAAATTCCTCGGTTTCCAGCGCATCGACGACATGCTGCCGCAAGTGGACGTGATCGCGCTGACCTCGATCAGCGAGGCGCTGCCGCTGGTGGTGCTGGAGGGCTTCGCGGCCGGCGTGCCGGCCATCACAACGGATGTGGGCTCGTGCCGCCAGCTGATCGAAGGCATGGATGCGGAAGATCGCGCGCTCGGTTCGGCCGGCATGGTGGTTCAGCTCGCGGACCCGGCGGCGTTTGCCCAGGCGGTGCTGTCGCTGCTCGCCGACGAGACCCGCTGGCACGCCGCGCAGCAGGCCGGACTCGCGCGCGTGCGCCGCTATTACACCAGGAAGCAGATGATCGACCGCTATCGCACCCTGTATGACCGGCTTTCCGCCATGCCGGATCGCGAGCGCAACGGCACGGCCGCCGACGCGGCGCGCTGCCCGATGCACCACGCCACTCAATCCGGGGCGGAGCCGCGCGTGCAGCCGGCGCAGTCCGTTCAATCGCGGGAGACACGCTGATGGCGGGTATCGGCTTCGAATTGCGCAAGATCATGCGCCGCGACACGCTGACCGGCGTGGCGCGCGCCTATGCCTACGCGGGCCTGATCAGTTCCGGGCCGCTGATCCTGTCGATCTTCGGGATCCTGATCATCGGCCTGATCAGTCTCACCTCGGTGATCCCGACCTTCGCGATCGTGCAGTTTCAGGTGTCGGTCACCTATCTGATCGCGCTCAGCCTGATTCTCACCGGGCCGCTGCAGTTGTCGTTCACGCGGTTCATTTCCGACCGGCTGTTCGAAAAACGCGATGACCTCGTGCTGTCGAACTATAACGGCGTGGTGCTGGTGTCGTCGATTCTCGCCAGCGTGGTCGCGGTGATCGCGATGCTGGTGGGTTTCCGCGAGGAACCGCTGATCTATCGCTTGCTGATGATTACGGGCTTTGTCGTGGTCAGCAACATCTGGATCGCCGTGATCTTTCTGTCGAGCGTGAAGCAGTATCGGCAAATCCTGCTGGTGTTCGCCGTGGGCTATGCGTGCGTGGTGTGCCTCGCGCTCGCGTTGAACGGTTATGGACTTGTCGGATTGCTCGGCGGATTCGTGGCGGGGCACATCGTGCTGCTCGCCGGCTTGTCGGGTCTGATCTACCGCAATTACCGCAGCGAGCGTTTCGTTTCGTTCGAAGTGTTCGAGCGGCGCTTCGCCTATCCGAGCCTCGCGCTGGTCGGCCTGTTGTTCAACATCGGCGTGTGGCTCGACAAGTTCATGTTCTGGTATGCGCCGGGTACGGGCACCCGGGTCATCGGCCCGCTGCACGCGTCGGTGATTTACGACATTCCGATTTTTATCGCCTACGTGTGCGTGATGCCCGGCATGGCGACCTTCCTCGTGCGCATCGAGGCGGATTTCGTCGAGTACTACGACGCTTTCTACGACGCCGTGCGCAGCGGCGCGACGCTGCGCCATATCAACGAAATGCGCGACATGATGGTGGGCAGCGTGCGGGCCGGTCTGTATGAAATCATCAAGGTGCAGGCGGTGGTGCTGTTGCTGATCATCGCCTTCGGCGAGCGCGTGCTGGGCTCGCTGGGCATTTCGCCGCTCTATATGCCGCTGCTGGTGGTGGACGTGGTGTCGGCGAGTCTGCAGGTGCTGCTGCTGGGGCTGCTCAACGTGTTCTTCTATCTCGACGGGCGGCGCGTCGTGCTGCGGCTCACCGGCGCATTCGTCGTGCTGAACGGACTCTTCACCGGCATCACGCTCAGACTCGGGCCGGATTTCTACGGCTATGGATTTGCGCTGGCGCTGCTGGTCGTGGTGGTGGCGGCAGTGAAAGTGCTCGACCACAAATTCATGTCTTTGGAATACGAAACGTATATGTTGCGGGGTTGAAGCGAAAGCGTTGCTGTTTTTGATCCTGCCTCATGCGAGGCCTGCCGTTCTGTAACGGTGGTGCCTCGCGCGTGGGGAGGCGAACCGGCGCGCCCGCGCCCTCGGCCTGACACCGTTCGACTTCGGATTCCACATGCCTCAGTATGACTTTGGCCCGCTTCAGCGGGCCGCTCGCGCGCGCCTTGCTTTCAATGTCCAATGTGCCGGCCGGCTGGCGCGTCGATGGATCGGCGCGGCTGTCGCTATCGCCGCTACTGGCTCGATGGCCGCTTGCGGAGGTGGGTCGGGCGGCAGCGGGGCTAACTCCGCTAACGTTTCCAGCTCTTCCACCTCTTCTAACTCGAACAATTCGGCGAATTCGACCGGCTCGGCGAATCCCGCGACGAACGCGAACAGCAACGCGAATACCAACACGCAGCCGATGAGCCCCACGCCGGCGATCTCCGCGGCTCGCGCGTTGCCGGCCCAGCCGGTGTGGGCGGCCTATTACGGCCTGGGCAGCGCGCTCGACATCGCCCAGGCCGCGGCCACGTTCAAATTGATCGTGATCGACGCGGATCCCGGTAACGGCACGCCTGCCTTCTCCGCGGCGCAGATCGCGGCGTTGAAGGCGGATGGCGCGAAAGTGCTCAGTTATCTGAATTTCGGCGCGTGCGAGAAATCGCGCACTTACTGGAACACTGTCCCCTCGGGCTTCGTGTCGTGTGGCGCGAATACGTCGGCGCAAATCAGCAAATATCAGGGCTTCCAGGAATACTGGATGAATCCCGCCAATGCCGACTATCAGAATCTGCTCGTCAACTACGTGGCGGCGCGGCTCGCGGCAACCGGTGTCGACGGTTTCATGCTGGATAACTTCGAGATCGTCGGGCACGGCGCCGGTTCGTCCACCGCTCCGTGCGATGCGGCCTGTGCGCAAGGCGGCCTCGATCTCGTCAAGCAACTACGCGACCGCTTTCCGGACCTTGTGCTGGTGCCCAATGCCGCGCCGGTGCAGGCTATCGGCGGGACGACGGGAGGCGTATCGTTTCCGTGGCTGATCGACGGCGTGATAGCCGAGCAGGTCTTCCTGCCGTCGACGAGCACGTCGGTGGTGCAGCAGTTGAAGTCGTGGCAAAGCACCGAGCAGAACCTCGGGCGCAACGGGTTCTTCGCAGGGTCGCTCGACTATGTGTCGTCGTGCACGGCGAGTTCGACCGCGCAAACCGCGTGGACGGCCGCGCAACAGGCGGGGTTCAGTCCGTCGATCTCGATTGCGTCGCTCGATAGTATCTGCTGGTGGTCGTTCCTGCCGGTGGGCAGTTAGCACCAGCCGCCTGAAGCGGGCCGGCTGGCCTGCACAACATGAAAGAGGAGCCGGGCTTGCCTGAGCACGATCACGACCGATGTTCCACATTGCGCGCGCTGCTGCGCCGTGTGAGCCGGCTCGCGCGCATGGCCGCATTCAGCGCGCTGGCTTCGGTGGCGCATGCGCAGGGCGCGGCGGACGCTCCGGTGGGACCGTCGGTGGCGCTGTACTACGGCGCGAATCCGCCGGTAGAAGAACTGTCCGCATTCGATGTCGTGGTGGTCGATCCCGACGCGCACTTCAATCCGCGTGCTCACGCGAAAGCGCATCCCGCGTGGTTCGCCTACGTGAGCGTGGGTGAAGTGAACCCGCATCGCGCGTATTACAGCGCAATGCCGTCTGCCTGGCTGCTGACTGTCAATGAAGCGTGGGCTTCGCATGTGGTCGATCAGACGGCCGCCGATTGGCCGGCGTTTTTCGTGGACAAGGTGATCGCGCCGCTCTGGAAAAAAGGCTTTCGCGGCTTTTTCCTCGACACGCTCGATTCCTATCACCTGGTCGCCAAAACCGCTGCCACGCGAGCCGCGCAGGAAGCAGGGCTGGTGCGGGTGATCCGCGCGATCAAGACGCGCTATCCACGAGCGAAGCTGATCTTCAACCGGGGCTTCGAAGTGTTGCCGCAGGTCCATGATCTTGCCTACGTGGTCGCATTCGAATCGCTGTATCGCGGTTGGGACGCCGGCAAGCAACGCTATACGGAAGTGCCGCAGGCCGATCGCGACTGGCTGCTCGCGCAGGCGGCGACCGTCCGCGGTCAGTACAGGCTGCCGGTGCTGGCCATCGACTATTGCTCGCCCGCGGACGACGCCTGCGCAACCGAAACCACCGCGCGCATCGCGCAAGCCGGAATCATGCCTTACGTGACCGACGGCGGACTCGCGACGGTCGGCGTGGGTCTGACCGGGCGGCAATGAGCGGCGAGCCGCTCGAGTTGAATCGATAGAAAGGGGAAATTCGCATGGTCTTGAAGGGCACGATTCTGGTAACCGGCGGTGCCGGCTTTATCGGTTCGCATACCTGCGTGGAATTGCTGAACGGCGGTTACGACGTGGTCGTGGTCGACAACCTCGTCAACAGCAACCGCGAGTCGCTCAAACGCGTGGAGCAGATTACCGGCAAGCGCGTGGCGTTCTACGAAACGGATTCACGCGACGAAGCCGCGTTGCAGCACATTTTCGACGCGCACCCGGTGACCGGCGCGATTCACTTCGCGGCGTTGAAAGCGGTGGGTGAATCGGTCTCCAGGCCGATCGAGTACTACGACAACAATCTCGGCAGTCTGCTTACGCTGCTCGCGGTCATGCGCGCACGCAATGTGAAGCAGTTCGTGTTCAGTTCGTCGGCCACGGTGTATGGCCTGCCGAAGACCTCGCCGATCGACGAATCGTTTCCGTTATCGGCCACGAATCCGTACGGCCAGACGAAGCTGATCGCCGAACAGGTGCTGCGCGACCTGGAAGTGTCGGATCCGTCATGGCGTATCGCCACGCTGCGTTATTTCAATCCGGTCGGTGCGCACGAGAGCGGTCTGATCGGCGAAGACCCGGGCGGCGTTCCCAATAACCTCATGCCGTATGTCGCGCAAGTGGCGGTCGGCAAGCTGGCGAAGCTGCGCGTATTCGGTGGCGATTACGACACGCCGGACGGCACCGGCGTGCGCGATTACATCCATGTGGTGGACCTGGCGCGCGGACACCTGGCCGCGCTCGACGCGCTGGTGAGGCGCGATGCGAGCTTTGTGGTGAATCTCGGCACGGGGCAGGGCTATAGCGTGCTGGACGTGGTGCGCTCGTTCGAAAAGACATCGGCGAGGCCGGTGCCTTATGAAATCGTGGCGCGCCGTCCAGGCGACGTCGCGTCCTGTTTTGCCGATCCGTCCGCCGCTGAAAAGCTGCTCGGCTGGCGCGCGCAGTACGGCATCGAACGGATGTGCGCGGACCACTGGCGCTGGCAGTCGACCAATCCTGCCGGTTACGCCTGAGACTCAACTCGAACTCAGCTCGAACTCAGCTCGATCCGGGGCGGCTCGCCCCATCCGGTACAACATCACGTGGGAAAGCAATTTTATGTGTGGCATTGTCGGCGCGGTAGCGCAACGTAACATCGTCCCGGTTCTGATCGAAGGACTGCGTCGTCTCGAGTATCGCGGTTACGACTCGTGCGGCGTCGCCGTGCTGGCCGCCGCCGGCCCGCGCCGCGCGCGCAGCACGGCGCGGGTCGCGGATCTCGACGCGCAGGCGCGCGAGACGCATCTCGAAGGCGGCACGGGCGTCGCGCACACCCGTTGGGCGACGCACGGCGCGCCGGTCACGGACAACGCGCATCCGATCTTTTCGAAGGATGAGTTGGCGCTGGTGCATAACGGCATCATCGAAAACTACGAGCCGTTGCGCGAGATGCTGCGGGCCAAGGGCTACGTGTTCGTTTCGCAAACCGACACCGAAGTGGTCGCGCACCTCGTGCACAGCCTGTATCGCGGAGATCTGTTCGAGGCCGTTCGCGAAGCCGTGAAGCAACTGGACGGCGCGTATGCGATCGCGGTCGAACACAAGGATCATTCGCATCTCGTGGTGGGCGCACGGCAAGGCTCGCCGTTGGTGGTTGGCCTCGGCGAAGGCGAGAATTTCCTCGCCTCCGACGCGTTGGCGTTGGCCGGCGAGACCGAGCGCTTCATCTTCCTGGAAGAGGGGGACGTGTGCGAGTTGACGCTGGAGTGCGTGCGGGTCGTGAGCCGCGAGGGCGCCGACGTACAGCGCGAAGTGCGCACCGTGGCGGCGTATGGCGGCGGCGTCGAACTCGGACCATACCGCCACTTCATGCAGAAGGAAATCTTCGAGCAGCCGCGCGCTATCGCCGACACGGTGCCGCAAGGCGAGTCGCTCGACGCTTCGCTGTTCGGCGCGGGGGCAGCCGCCGTGTTCGCGGATATCGACAGCCTGTTGATTCTCGCTTGCGGCACGAGCTATTACTCGGGACTGACGGCCAAGTACTGGCTCGAATCGATCGCGAAGATTCCGACGCAGGTCGAAATCGCCAGCGAATACCGCTACCGCGATTCGGTGCCCAATCCTAAGGCGCTGGTGGTCGTGATTTCCCAATCCGGCGAAACGGCCGACACGCTCGCCGCGCTGAAGCATGCGCAGTCGCTGGGACATGCTCATACGTTGTCGGTCTGCAATGTGGCGACGAGCGCAATGGTGCGGTTGACGTCACTGTCGTTTCATACGCACGCGGGCCGCGAGATCGGCGTGGCATCGACCAAGGCGTTCACCACGCAACTGGTCGGCCTGTTCGTGCTTGCCGTGACGTTGGGGAAGATCCGCGGCACGGTGAGTGCGGAGCAGGAAGCCGATTATGTGCGCCAGTTGCGCCATCTGCCGGCCGCGTTGAACGCCGTGCTGGCGCTGGAGCCGCAGATCATCGCGTGGTCGGAGAAGTTCTCCGGCAAGGAAAGCGCGCTGTTCCTCGGGCGCGGCTCGCATTATCCGATCGCGCTGGAAGGGGCGCTCAAGCTCAAGGAGATTTCCTACATTCACGCAGAGGCTTATCCGGCCGGTGAGCTCAAGCATGGCCCACTGGCGCTCGTTACGGATGCGATGCCGGTCGTGACGGTCGCGCCGAACGACGCGCTGCTCGAAAAGCTGAAATCGAATCTTCAGGAAGTGAAGGCGCGAGGCGGCGAACTGTATGTGTTTGCCGACGCCGACACGCGGATCGGCAGTGAGCCCGGTATTCACGTGATCAGAATGCCGGAGCATTACGGCCCGTTGTCGCCGATTCTGCATGTGGTGCCGTTGCAACTGCTTGCCTATCATACAGCGTGCGCGCGCGGGACTGATGTCGACAAGCCAAGAAATCTGGCGAAGTCCGTTACAGTAGAGTAAAAGCGTAAACGCGTAAGCGCCGCTTCGTGGACTCCGGCGAAGCGCGCGCGCCTTGTGCGAGGTGCTTTTCGTCGCCGCTCGCTTTGCCCGCCGTAAATATTCGCGTCGACGCTTCTTCCTTGCGTCAGGTCAAATGGACCCGGAAGTTATCCAGCAACGATACGGCGCATGTCCAATAGCGCATCGCGGAGGGCTTTTCATGTCTGAATCGCACGGCCACGTCCACGCCCACGCTCACTCACCGGGTTCCGTAACCATCGATTCCGCTCAAGCGTCCGGGCCGCAACGCGGGGGCGAGACGGGCGTCGTCTACACTTGCCCGATGCACCCGCAGATACGGACATCGGCGCCGGGCAATTGCCCGATTTGCGGCATGACACTCGAACCCGTGACCCCGCCCGCGGTCGAGGAGCGGAACGTCGAACTCGAGTCGATGACGCACCGGTTCCGGGTTGCGCTCGCGCTGTCCGTGCCGCTGCTGGTGATGACGATGGGGCCGATGGTTTCATCTTTCGACCTCGGCGCGGTCGTGGATCAAATCGGAGCCCGCCTGGCACGGCCACACTGGATGTCTGCATCGTGGGCACAGTACGTCCAGGCAGTACTCGCCACACCGGTCGTCCTGTGGGCAGGATGGCCTTTTCTGCAGCGCGGCTGGACATCCTTCAGGACGTGGCAACTGAACATGTTCAGTCTTATCGGACTGGGCGTGGCCGCGGCGTACGGGTTCAGCCTGTTCGCGCTGTTCTTTCCCGATACGTTGCCGCAGGCGTTCCGGCGCGGCCATGAGTTGCCGCTGTATTTCGAGGCCGCATCCGTCATCGTCACGCTTATTCTGCTCGGGCAGGTGCTCGAACTTCGCGCGCGTTCACGCACGTCGAGTGCTATCAGGGATCTGCTCAAACTGGCGCCGCATACGGCGATTCGCGTTAGGTCTGACGGGACCGAGGAAGCGGTGCCGCTGGAAGATGTCGCCGTGGGCGACTTGCTGCGCGTCAAACCGGGCTCCAAGGTTCCGGTCGACGGCGTTGTCACGGACGGCAGTTCGAGCGTCGACGAATCCATGATTACCGGGGAATCCATTCCGTCGGAAAAGGGTACCGGCAGCAAGGTGACGGGCGCGACCGTCAATCAGACCGGCACGTTCCTGATGCGTGCGGAGAAGGTCGGCTCGGATACGCTGCTGGCCCGAATCGTTCAGATGGTCGCGCAGGCGGGTCGCTCCCGCGCTCCCATCCAGAAGCTGGCTGACAAGGTGTCGGGCTGGTTCGTGCTGACGGTGCTCGCAGTCGCGCTCGCTTCGTTTGTGGTGTGGGCTGCCGTCGGGCCGGCTCCTGCGCTTGCGAACGCGCTGGTCGTCGCCATCAGCGTGCTCATCATTGCGTGCCCCTGTGCGCTCGGATTGGCAACGCCTGTTTCTATCATCGTAGGAGTCGGCCGCGGCGCCAAGGAAGGAGTTCTGATCAAGGACGCGGAAGCCCTCGAACTGATGGAGAAAGTCGATACGCTGGTGGTCGACAAAACCGGCACGCTGACCGAGGGCAAACCTCGCGTGCAAACGGTCGTGGCGCTGGCGGAGCAGTCGGAGTCCGTCGTGCTGAGCTATGCGGCCAGCCTTGAAGGGCCGAGCGAGCATCCATTGGCGCAGGCCATTGTGGCCGAGGCGCGGGAGAAAAACGCGCAGACCAGGCCGGTTGAAGCATTCAATGCGATTGTCGGCAAGGGTGTGAGCGGCCGGATCGACGGTCACGGCGCAGTGCTGGGCAATACGGCGCTCATGGACGACACGAAGGTCGATTGCGCCGCCGTACGCACGGAAGTGGACCGGCTGCGCGAAGCCGGCCAGACCATCATGTACCTCGCAATCGAGGGCACGCTCGCGGGCTATATCGGCGTCGCCGACCCGGTCAAGGAAACCACCGCCGAGGCGGTCCGGTTGCTGAGGGCGTCGGGTATCCGGATCATCATGCTGACCGGCGACAACCCCGTCACCGCCAACGCAGTGGCAAAAACGCTGGCGCTCGACGGCGTCAAAGCCGGCGTGCTGCCGCAGGACAAGTACAGGCATGTTCAGGAGTTGCAGCAGCAAGGGCATATCGTTGCAATGGCGGGAGACGGTGTCAACGATGCGCCGGCTCTTGCTCAGGCCAATGTGGGCATTGCGATGGGTACCGGCACCGACGTGGCGATGAACAGCGCCCGCGTGGTGCTGGTCAAGGGCGACCTGCGAGGCATCGCGCGAGCCCGGGCCCTGAGCGTCGCGACGATGAAAAACATCCGCCAGAACCTGTTCTTCGCCTTTGCGTACAACGTGATTGGAATCCCGGTCGCCGCGGGCGTGCTGTATCCGTGGCTAGGCGTGCTGCTGAGTCCGGTTCTCGCGAGCGCCGCGATGGCATTGAGCTCGGTCTCGGTGATCGGCAACGCGCTTCGTTTGCGGGCTGTGCAAACGTAGAGACACCGATAAAGCCGCTGACAAGGCACTGACATTCAGCGCACCGGCACATCGGGCGATCGGCGCGATTACCGTGATCGCCCGACAGCCTGTCGTCCTCACTTCGCCGTGCGAGCCGCCGTGATAATGGCTGCCGCGACTTCGGCCGGCTGCGACAGCATGACGACGTGGCTCGCGTCGACCTTGACCACCGTCGCGCCGATCTGTTGCGCCATGGCTGCCTGCAAGGGCGCGGGGATCATGCGATCCTTCTCTGTCCGCACGTACCACGACGGCCTCGTGTAACTTGCGGACTGGAGGATGCGCCATTCGGGCCGCTTCCTGGAGCGGTCGAATGACCGATTCGACGCAGCCCGGCTGGACGGGCGGGTACTGACAACAAGGTCGAAAGCCATGCATGACATTTCTGCAATCCGGGTGCTGGACGCTGTCAAGGCGCTGGCGTTCATTGGCGACCTCAGCATGGGGCAGCCAACCGACCATTCGCCGCGCACCGGCTGGCTCGCGGCGCGGCTCGCGGCGGAGGCCGGTCTTGACGGCGCGCAATGCGATGTCGTCAGGGAAGTGTCCCTTCTGAGGTGGTCCGGTTGCACCGCGAACGCAACCGGTTTTTCCGACTGGCTCGGCGACGACATCGGCGGGCGTGCGGCGATGCTCGCCATGCGGCCGGACTGGGCCGGTGTCGGCGAATCACCGGCGCAAGTCGGCGCCGCGATCATGCCGCTCGCCCAGATCCACTGCGAAGTCTCCGGCGAGGTGGCTCACATGCTCGGGCTGGCTGATGCGACTCAGGAGGCGCTTCGGCGGATTTTCGAAAGTTGGGATGGCGGAGGTTTTCCGGGCCAGATGCCGGGCGGCGACGTACCGTCCGCGGTGTTCATGGTCGCGGTGGCCGGGGATCTCGAGATCCTGAGCCGGGTCTACGGTCTGGAGCGCGCGCAGATGTTGATCGCGCAGAAGGCGGGCCGGCAATATCCGGCGGAGTTGGCGCGGCTTGCCGCGGTTCGCGGAGCGGCATGGCTCGAAGAACTCGACCGTTCGGTCGCGCAACGTCGTGATGAGCCCATCTGCACGGACGCGATGCAGCTTGTCAGCGCGCCCGAGATCGTCGCCGATGTGATCGACCTGAAGCTGCCGTGGATGACCGGCTATTCGCGGCGAGTGGCCGGGACGGCCGCCGCCTGCTGCGCAAGTCTGGGCACCGGTGAGGAAACGCGGCGCCGCACGTATGTGGCGGGCCTGCTGCATGGCATGGGACGCATGGCGGTCCCCAACGCGATCTGGAACACGGCGGGCGGGCTTTCCCCTGCCGCATGGGAGAAGGTGCGCCTCGTGCCCTACTGGACCGCGCGTGCCGGCAAACAGATCGAAGGGCTGGCCCGGGAATCGGAGATCGCTTCTTTCGCGTACGAGCGCCTCGACGGTTCAGGCTATTTCCGAAGCAGTGCCGGCGATGCGATTGGACGCGAAGCGCGTATTCTCGCGGTCGCCGCCGCGTGGGTCGCGTTACGCTCGGCTCGCCCCTGGAGGCCGGCGTTCTCGCCGGATGAGGCTGCCGCTCTGCTCACTGAGCAGGCGCGGGCAGGGCGCTTCGACGCGGAAGTGGTCAAGGCAACAGTGTCCGCGGAACTCGGGGATTGCCGGGCGTCCGTTGAGGATGACCGGGCACGGAGTCCGAAAACAGGATTGCTTTCGCCACGGGAAGCCGAAGTGCTGAAACATATCAGTCTCGGTGCAAGCAACAAGGAGGTTGCCCGCGCGCTCGAGTTGAGCCCCAGTACCGTGCGAACGCATGTGGAAAGCGTCTTCCGGAAGCTCGAATGTTCCACTCGGGCAGCGGCTACATTGAAGGCATCCGCGCTTGGGTACATCTAGGCGTATGGCGGAAAACAGTGAAGAGCCGACAGCACGCTTTGCCGTCAGCGAACCAGAATGCGGTAGCCGTAACTGGCCGGAACGACGCGGCCTTCACCGCAGTTGCGTTACCGCGAGCAGCAATACCATGCTGCCGATTGCACCATCCAGCACGCGCCATGCCGTTGCCCGCTTGAAGAGCGGCGCGAGGGCGCGTGCGCCGTAACCCAGGCCGATGAACCAGATACCGCTGACCGCCATCGCGCCCAGCGCGAAGGCAACCCGCGCGCCTTCCGGCTCGCGCGCGCCGGCCGTGCCGATCAGCAGGAACGTGTCGAGATACACATGCGGATTGAGCCACGTGAAGGCGAGCGTCATCAGAATGATCGGTACGGCGCGCTGCACGGGCGCCGCGCTGCCGGCCTCGCTTTCCAGCACCGCGTGTTCCGGCCGCACTGCGCGGCGCAGCACGTTGATCCCGAACCAGGCCAGATACGCGAGCCCGACATACAGCATGGCGTGGACGAACACGGGATAACGCTCGACCAGTACCGAAGCGCCGCCGACGCCCGCGCCGATCAGAATGAAGTCCGACAGCGCGCACAGCGCGACGATCTTGCCGACGTGCGAGCGCATGATGCCCTGCCGCAACACGAAGGCGTTTTGTGCGCCGATGGTGACGATCAGAGATGCGCACAGGGCGGCGCCGTGAGAAAAAGACAGCCAGTTCATAGTCGATCCAGTAGACGGGAGAAGCGAACGGGGCTAGTCTGCGGGTTCGCTTGTCATAAGAGAAGCTAATTCACTTAATGCCGATTAAGGAAAGCTAATGCTCGACTATGCGTTGCTCGACGCGCTGGCCGCCGTGGTGCGCCACGGCTCGTTCGACCGTGCCGCCAGCGAGCTCAACGTGACGCCGTCCGCGGTGTCGCAGCGGGTCAAGCTGCTGGAAGAGCGCGTGGGGAGCGTGCTGGTGAAGCGCGGCCAACCCTGCGTCGCGACCACTTCGGGTGCGCTGCTGTGTCGCCACACCGAGCGCGTGCAATTGCTGGAAGCGGAGCTGACCGGCCGCCTGCCGGCGCTGCCCGGCGCGCTGGTCGAGCCGTGGCCGGCGCTGCGCGTGGCCGTCAACGACGACAGCGTGGGCACCTGGTTTATCGACGCGGTCGCGCAATTCTGCGTAGAACGGGAAATGCTGCTCGATCTGGTGATCGACGATCAGGACCATACCGCGCAGCGGATTCGCGACGGCAGCGTGCAAGGCGCGGTCACCACGCAGGCCGAGCCGGTGCAGGGCTGCCGCTCCACGCGTCTTGGGCGGATGCGCTATCTGGCGGTCTGTTCGCCGGACTTCCTCGCACGTCACTTTGCCGGCGGTGTTACGCGCGAGAGTTTGCGGCGCACGCCGTGCGTCGACTTCAATCCGAAAGACCAGTTGCAAAAGCGCTTCATGCGCCGCATCACGCGCGCGGAACTCGATCCGCCGTTGCACTGGATTCCGCATGTCGCCGGCTTTTTGCGCGCCTGCGTGACGGGCCTCGGCTGGGGCATGTGCCCGGAGCGCATGATCGCCCCGCATCTGGCGAGCGGGGAGCTGGTGGAAATGGCGCCCGGCAAGCCCATCGATGTCGATCTGTACTGGCAGAGCTGGCGTTTGTCGATCGGCTGGCTCGACGATTTCGGCGTGGTGCTACGCAAGCGGGCAGCGGAGTTTCTGGACTGAGAGTCCGCCATGCACGATCAGGTTGCCGCTCGATCTCTCCCATACGTGCCGGGCCGAGCTTCGCTCAACTGCCGGGCACATGCTTCGGAAACCGCAGACTGAATGTGGTGCGCCTGTGTGCCACGCTTTCCACGCTGCATTCGCCTCGATGTTCGTCCATGATCGATTTGACGATGGCGAGCCCGAGGCCCGTGCCGCTTGCCGAGTTGTGCCGCGATGGATCGACCCGGTAGAAACGGTCGAAGATGCGCTCCAGATGCGGACTGTCGATGCCCGCACCGGTGTCCGACACCGACAGCTGAGCGTAGTGCCGGTGCTCGCCGCACTGTATGTTGACGGTGCTGCCGCGCGGCGCGTGGCTCAATGCGTTCGAAATCAGATTGTTCAGCGCCCGTTGCACCAGCGGCACATCGCCTTCGAAGCACGCATTGCCCGATACGACGATCTCGACGCCGGCATCCGCGGCCATGATTTCGTAGTAGCCGGCGATCCGCATCGCTTCGCTGCGTGCATCGACGGACTGCAGCGTCAGCCGGCGGTGACCGCTGTCCGCACGCGCGAGGAACAACATGCTGTCGATCAGGCGCGCGAGCCGCTGGAATTCGTCCACACTCGATTCGATCACGCCGCGATATTCATCCGCTGAGCGCGGTTGCGACAGGGCGACCTGCGCTTCGGCGAGTAAATTGGTGAGCGGGGTGCGCATGTCGTGTGCAAGATCAGATGAAAATTGCGTGAGCCGTGTGAACGATTCATGCAGGCGTGCAAGCATCCGGTTGAAGGCGCGGCTCAGTTCCTTCAGTTCGCCGGGCATGTCGTGCTCGGGCAGCGGCTGCGCAAGGTGGCTGCTGGAGATCCGCTCGGCACGCGCTGTCAAACAGGCCAGCGGCCGCAGCCCGAGGCGGGCAATCGACCATGCAAGCAGCGCGTTCACCAGCGTCCCGGCCGTGATCACAACGAGCACGTTGAGTGCATAAGCGCGCAGCAACGCGCGTTCGCCGCGCGTGTCGTATTGCACGACCACGCGCACCTGAGTGCCGGACAAGCCGCCAAGCGGCGCCATCGCCACCAGAAAACGCAGCGGCTGTGTCCCGGCCGATACGCTCACGGGTACCAGGCCGGCGCGCACGGTCATCGTCTCCGCGTTCGGCCAATAGCCGCTAGTGCGGATGAGCGGCGCGCTTCGCGTGTCGAACAGGGCGATATCGAAGTTCTTGTGGCCGTACACCTGCTTGTGCCAGGTCTCACGATCGGCGCTGACCGCTGTAATGCTGGGCATGGTCAGGAGGCGCGTTTGCAGCGATGCGAGGATGGTGGCCATTTCACGCGCCGACGTGACCTCGAGACGCGTTTGCAAGCCGCGGTGCAGCAGGACGCCGTTGAATATCAGCAGCGTCGAGGTCGAAAGCGCGAACAGGACCGATAGCCTTGCGCGCAAAGTGCGCAGCAGGGGGCGCACGGGCTGCTTCATGGACCGGGCTTTCGCGCGCAAACGCATTGCCGTGAGCAGACTTCGCATCAAGACTGTGACAGGCCGCGCTCTTCCAGCACGTAGCCCATGCCGCGCACGGTGTGTATCAGCCTGGGTTCGTAGTTGTCGTCGACTTTCGCGCGCAGGCGCCGGATCGCGGCATCCACGACGTTCGTGTCGCTGTCGAAGTTCATGTCCCACACCTGGGAGGCGATCGTCGAGCGAGGCAGGATTTCGCCCTGACGACGCATCAGCAGCCAAAGCAGCGCGAATTCCTTGGCCGTGAGCAGGATCGTGTCGCCCTGGCGCGTGGCCTTGCGGCGCGTCAGATCGAGTACCAGGTTCGACACCTGCAGCGAGGCGGCGTCGCGGGGTTGTCCGCGTCGCAGGATGGAGCGGACACGGGCCAGCAACTCGGCAAAGTCGAACGGCTTGCCGAGATAGTCGTCGCCGCCCATTTCGAGGCCGCGCACCTTGTCGTCCACCTCGTCGCGCGCGGTGAGCAGCAGTACCGAGGTCGAATGGGTGCGGCGTAGATTTTTCAGCACTGTCCAGCCGTCCTGGCCGGGAAGCATGACGTCGAGGATGATCAGGTCGTAGTCTTCCGTCAGCGCGCGATGCTGGCCCGTCACGCCGTCCGCCACCCAGTCGACGGTAAAGCCCGCTTCGGTCAATCCCTTTCGAAGGTACGTGCCGGTTTTGATTTCGTCCTCGACGATCAGGATACGCATGGTTTTCTCTCCGGTGACGCTTTTCAGCGGCCGATACGCGTAGCGGGACTGCACGACATGGGGACGCGGGGTGCTTCGAGGCTGTGATCGTCGGCGGGCAGCTGGCTCGATGTCTGCGAGCGTGGCGATGTGCGTATGATCGCGGAAGACACTTCAAGCGATAGCAGGCCGCGTGTAAACAATGGGCCGTTCTGGCCTCCCGGCTTGCCGGAAGCCGATGCGGCTGCGGATACGGCTGCGCAGGACGGTTCGCCGCCGTCGAACAGCCCGTCAGGCTGATTCCACCAGAACGCCAGAGAGCTGATCGCAATGACAACCAGCGCGGCTGCCAGTGAGACGGGCTGTTCGATCTGAAGTCGCTCCCATTGCGCGGGGAAGCCCGTGCCCAAATGGGTGATGCGCATTGTCAGGCTTCGCATTCTTTGAAAATGCCGCATACCGTACGAGTCGAAAGTGAAACGGTTTCATCGTACGTTGACCTGATCGATATCAACATGAGAGCAAGATGACAATTTCGTCATATATGGCGCGTGCATATTTTGTTTCGGTATTCGACGCGCATGCTCGGTTTCGCATGGCTCGCTCATGCTCATGCTTAGCGAGCCGCGCGAGTGGCCATGCGTCCCTCAGTGCAGACGGATCACCGGATGCACGCGCCTGCGCAGCCAGTGGCTCGCCGTATCGAGCGCCATACGTGCGAAACCGGTCAGCGTCATGACGTGCCGGCGATAAATCAGCTTGTAGATCGCGCTAGCGAACCAGCCGTCGACGAACACCGGCTGCGTGAGCAAGCCGCTGCTGAGGTTGCCGATCGCGCCTTCACGCCCGAAGCCGACCAGCGTGCCGGCGTCGCGATACACGAACTCGGGCAGCGCTTTGCCTGTCACGCGGCACTTCAATGCACGCGCCAGAAACAGTGCCTGCTGATGCGCGACCTGCGCACGCGGCGCGAGGAAGGTGCCTGCGTCGTCGGCGGGACAGGCTGCGCAATCGCCGAGACCGAATACGTTCGCGTCGTTCGTGCATTGCAGGGTGCGATTCACGTTTATCTGTGCGTTGCGGTTTACGGCGATACCGTCCAGCGTGCGCAAAACCGGCGGCCCCGCGATACCCGCCGTCCAGATCGCGATGTCGCTGGCGAGCGGCGTACCGCCGTCGGTTAGCACGGCATCCGCTCGCACTTCGGTGACGCGCGTCGCGCTCAACACTTGCACGCCGAGGCTCTCGAGCATCTGCTCAGCGCGCGCCGAGATCGATTCGGATAGCGCGGGCAGTACGCGCCCACTGATTTCGATCAGACGGATGCGAAAATCGCGCGCGGGATCGAGCGAAAACGGACTGTAGCGATTCAGCAAACGCACCGTGTCGCGCAGCGCGGCGGCAAGTTCGACACCGGTCGCACCCGCACCGACGATGTTGATCGACACCGGTGTGTCCGCATGCGCGGTGCGTGCGCGGCGCGCGTGGCTCGCGCGCAGGCAGGCGTCGAGCAGCTTGCGGCGGAAGGCTTCCGCATGCGCGACCGATTCGAGCGGCAACGCATGTTCGGCGGCGCCGGGCACACCGAAATACTGCGTGACGCTGCCCATGGCCAGCACCAATGTATCGAAGGCGATCTGACGTGCTGGCAGGATTTCGCGGCCGTCCGCATCACGCAGCGCGCTCACGGTGATATGGCGTTGCGCGCGATCGAGCGCGGTGAGTTCGCCCTGTTCGAATTCGAAGCCGTGCCGTTGCGCTTGTACCGCGTATTGCAACTGATGCGTGGCGGGATCGAGCTGGCCCGAAGCGGCTTCATGCAACAGCGGCTTCCAGAAGTGCGTGGGCCAGCGATCGACCAGCACGATCCGCGCGAGGCCGGCACGCCCGAGCGATGCGGACAGGCGCGTGGCGAGCCCGAGTCCACCCACGCCGCCACCGACGATGACGATCCGATGCCCCGCCGTGTTTTCGTTTCGCTGCGCACGTTGCGCGCGTTGTGTCGTTGCGCCTGCCTGCTGATCGATTTGGATCATGATCGCTACCCTCCTGACGTTGTTCGCACCGGGGCCGGTGATGGCGCGGCGTGGAGCGCGCTACCGAAGATTCCCCGGCTCATCTGTCAGGCCAGTATAAAATCGGCGAAAACCGCAGCACAATTTAATGTTTATGCGGAACATATAGGTTTTCACTTATGTTAAAAGCCGCTACGTTTCGTCAGTTGAAGGCCTTGCATACGGTGGCGAAGCTCGGCAGCGTGTCGCGCGCGGCCGAAGAATTGCGGCTCACGCAGCCGGCTGTTTCGCTACAGGTGCGTTTGCTGGAAGAGGCTGCGGGTGCGCCGCTATTGCAGCGCGTAGGGCGTGGCGTGCAGTTGACCGCGGCCGGTGAGATTCTCGCCCGCTATGCGCTGGAAATCCTCGACCTGTGGAACGGCGCGGCGGACGATCTGGCCGCGTTGCACGGCGAGCAGGGCGGCACGCTGCGCATCGGCGCGATCACCACGGCCGAGTATCTGATCCCGCCGTTTCTCGTGCGTTTCACCGAATCGCGTCCGCAGGTGAAGGTGCAGTTCAAGGTCGGCAATCGCGCCGACATCATCCGTATGCTGGCTACGCATGAAATCGATCTCGCGGTAATGGGCAGCGCGCCGCGCGAATTGCGCACGGTAGCGACCGCGTTCGCCAAACATCCGATGGCGTTCGTCGCCTCACCCGCGCATGCGCTGATGAAGAAGAAGCGCCTGTCGCTCGACGATCTGCAAAGCGCCAATCTGTTCGTGCGGGAGCGCGGTTCGGGCACGCGTTCCACCGTGGAGAATCTGTTTCGCCTCGCGGGCCTCAAGCTTCATATCGGCTCCGAACTGTCGAGCAACGAGGCGATCAAGCAGTTGGTCGAGGCCGGCCTCGGCATTGCGTTTCTGTCGCTGCACGCATGTTCGCTGGAGTTTCAGGCAGGCCTGCTCGCGTTGCTGCCGCTGTCAGCCAATCCGATCGAACGCGACTGGTATGTGATGCATGTATCGGATAAACGGCTGCCGCACGTGGCCAGTCTGTTCCGCGATTTTCTGATCGAGCACGGCATGTCCGGCGCGGTGCCGGTGCCGCTGCCGACCGTCGCCGCTGCAAGGAAGCGCCGCCAGGCGCGTCAGGCAGACGGCGCGTAAGCCGTGTGAAAGGCGCGTGAATTCTCGCTATTAATCCATGCCGCAACTAAAGCAGCAATTCGATCGAATGAAACAGGCGGCGCTGCTCGGGGTCTTGCGAGCGCGCGCCTTCGTCGATCACTTCGCGCAGGCATTCGAGAAAGCACGCGGCCGCCGGACTCGTCGGCGCGCCGCGGCGTGACGTGATGCTGACGATGGTTTCATCCACTGTCTCACGCAGCGGCAGCGCCCACAATTGCTCCTTCGCGAGCGTCACTTCCACGAGCGGCCACGGAAAAATGCTGAGCATGTCCGTGTGCGCGAGCAGACCCAGCACGACCGCCAGCGAATGCGCGAGATGGATGGTGTGCGGCACCTGCATGCCGCGCTTGCGGAACACATTGTCCGAGATCGACTCGCGGCTCGCCGGATCCCAGTTCAATACCCACTCCGCGTCTTCCAGTTCGAGCAGTGTGCGGCAACCGGCTTTCGGATGATCGCGCCGCGCGACTACTGCCGAATGCGTGGAAAACAGCGGCACGTTGTGGAATTCCGATTGCGGCGATGCGGGCGGCGGCCGGCCGATCGAAAAGTCGAGGCTGCCGTCGCGCAATCGCGGCTGCACGACCGCCAGCAGTCCTTCGAAAAACTCCAGTTGCACGTCAGGCATGCGCAGCCGGAACCGTTGCACGGTGGGCGGCAGAAACGTCAACGCGACCCACGGCGTGACGCCAATCGACAGTTTGCCGGCCGCGGCGCCGCGTAACGCTTCGATCTCCGCGTGCGCGCGCTGCAATTGCCCGAGCACCACGCGCGCATGCACGACCAGCGCGCGGCCGAACTCGGTAAACGCGATGCCGCTCGCACTGCGCACCAGCAGCGGCGCTTGCAGATCGGCTTCCAGTTCGCGCATGGCCTTGGTCACCGCGGCGGGCGACAGATCCAGCGAGCGGGCGGCGGCCCGGATACTTCCAGTATCGGCAATCGCCGCCAAGGTGCTGAGCTGATGCAGTTTCATCTGACGAGGCGGAGATAAGGTGGCAACCAACGGTTGCTGCCGCAACGATTCTACGCCTGCCGCTGGAAAATCGGCGTCGTTATGCTGGGTTCACGCTTTTCATCGACGGAGACACCACGTGAACACTATGGCCATTCCGGCGGGCATCGCCGAACTCGAAGACGAAATGATCGCGCTACGGCGCCGTATTCACGCGCAGCCCGAACTGGCTTACGAAGAGTTCGCAACCGGTGATCTGGTGGCCGAACGCTTGCAGGAGTGGGGTTACAGCGTGCATCGCGGGCTAGGTCAAACGGGTGTGGTCGGGCAACTGAAAGTCGGCACCGGCACGCGCAAACTAGGGCTGCGCGCCGACATGGACGCGCTGCCGATTCACGAAACCACTGGCCTGCCGTACGCGAGCAAGGTGCCCGGCAAGATGCACGCGTGCGGCCACGACGGCCACACGGCCATGCTGCTCGCCGCAGCCAAACATCTGGCGCGGGAAAAGTGCTTCGACGGTACGTTGAATCTGATTTTCCAGCCCGCCGAAGAGGGCTTGGCCGGCGCGAAAAAAATGCTCGACGATGGTCTCTTCGACAGGTTTCCGTGCGACGCCGTGTTTGCGATGCACAACATGCCGGGTTTTCCGACCGGCAAGTTCGGTTTTTTGCCGGGCTCGTTCATGGCTTCGTCGGATACGGTGATCATCAAGGTGACCGGCCGCGGCGGTCATGGGGCGGTGCCGCACAAGGCGGTCGATCCGGTGGTGGTGTGCGCGCAGATTGTGTTGGCTCTGCAATCCATCGTCTCGCGCAACATCGCGCCGCTCGATATGGCGATCATCACCGTCGGCGCGATTCACGCGGGCGAAGCGCCGAACGTGATTCCGGAGACGGCCGAGATGCGTCTTTCGGTGCGCGCATTGAAACCCGAGGTTCGCGATTACTTGCAGGAACGCGTCACGGCAGTGGCATGCGGCCAGGCGGCCGTGTTCGGCGCGCAGGCGCATGTCGATTATCAGCGTCGCTATCCGGTTCTCGTCAACGATGCGGGCATGACCGTTCTTGCGCGGCAAGTCGCGCTCGACTGGCTCGGCGAAGGCGGCCTGATTGCCGATATGCAGCCGCTCACCGGCAGTGAAGATTTCGCGTTTCTGCTGGAGCGTTGTCCGGGCAGCTACCTGATCATCGGCAATGGCGACGGTGAAGGCGGCTGCATGGTCCACAACCCCGGCTACGACTTCAACGACGATTGCCTCGCCACCGGCGCGGCCTATTGGGTGAGACTCGCGCAGACGTTTCTGGTCTGAGGCCGGAGCTTCTGCATAAGCGGGCAGAGCAGCGCCTGCGCATCAGCAGCAAGAACATCACGGAGACACAGATGGATTATTCCGCCACATCGCGGCCCGCCGGCACTCAAGCGTTGGGCATGCAGAGCGCGTCGGCAGCACAGCCTGCAAGGCGCACGAGCCACGCCAAAGCGATTGCCGCGATTACACTCGGCAACGGCCTCGAGTTCTTCGACTTCACAATCTATAGTTTCTTCGCGACCATTATCGGCAAGCTGTATTTCCCGGTGGAAGGGCAACTCGCGCAACTGATGCTGGCGGTCGGCACATTCGGCGTCGGTTTCATCATGCGTCCGGTGGGCGGCATCGTGCTCGGTGCGTATGCCGATCGCGCGGGTCGCAAGGCCGCAATGAGCCTCACGTTGTGGCTGATGACGCTCGGCTCCGCGATCATCGCGTTCGCGCCGACTTACGCGGCGATCGGCATTGCCGCACCGCTGCTGGTGATTCTGGCGCGGCTGATTCAGGGTTTTGCGCTGGGCGGCGAGATCGGTGCGTCGACGTCGCTGTTGCTGGAGTACGGCAGCAACAAGACGCGCGGCTTCTATGGCAGCTGGCAGTTCGTGAGCCAGGGCTTGAACACGGTGTGCGGATCGCTGCTCGGTGTCGCGCTGGCGGCGGCGCTCTCGACCGCGGCACTGGAGAGTTGGGGCTGGCGCGTGCCGTTCGTGATCGGTATGGCGATGGGGCCGATCGGCATCTATATCCGGCGACATCTCGATGAGACGCTGCCGGGCGTCGAAGACGGCCCGGCGCCGCAGTCGGGCGACGGTGTGACGGCGGCTTGGCAGCCTGGTTCGCAGCCGGTGCGCACGCTATTTCGCGAGCATTCCCGCGTCATCACGACGGGCGTTTTGACGACGATCGGCGGCACGGCGGCAAACTATATCGTGCTGTTTTATCTGTCCACTTACGCGATCAGGATCTTGCATCTGCCGATGTCGTCGGCACTCTGGGCCGCGTGGACCGCCGCGATGGTGACGGTGATCTGTTCGCCTTTTGCGGGCGCGTTGTCGGATCGCGTTGGACGCAAGCGAGTGTTGTGGGTTTCTCGCGTGCTGCTGATCGTCGCCGTGTATCCGGCGTTCATGACGATCAATGCATCGCCGACAGTGCCGGTTCTGCTGTCGGTAGTTGCCGGACTGGCCGTGCTGGTTGCGTTTACCGCCGTGCCCAATATCGTCATGTTGCCGGAGATGTTTCCTCGCGAAATTCGCGCGACTGGCATGTCGATTGTCTATTGTCTCGGGGTTTCTATTTTCGGCGGGTTCGCGCAGTTTTTTGCTACCTGGCTGATTCAGGTTTCAGGGAGTCATCTCGCGCCGGCGTGGTATCTGATCGGGTGCGGGATGGTTTCTTTGTTGCCGTTGCCGTTTATGCAAGAGACTGCCGGGCGAGATATCGGGTAGTGGTTTTTTTTGCCCGCGCGGCCGTGTTCTTCCGGATGCCGCGCAGGCAAAAAGGCGGCGGTCACCGAGCCGCCGACTTTCCCCCATCTGCCACCGGCGCTTCGTCTTCAGCCGCGGCGTCCCGAGTCTCCGGCATGGCGGCCCACACCAGCAAAACCGCCAGCGCGCCGGCCGTGGCCAGACCAAAAAAGCTCACCGCATTGCCGAAATGATCGGCCACAAACCCGGCGGCGGTGGTGCTCAACGTAGCCCCGATCCCGGCTGCCAATCCGAACAGGCCGATACACAGGTTATAGCGTCCCTTGCCGCCCGCCACATCGGCGGCAATCAGCGGCAGCATCACCCCGAACACAGCAGCGCTCAAACCGTCGAGCATCTGCACCGGCACGAGCAAATAGGGGCTGCTGATTCCGGCAAACAACAACGCCCGTATCGGCAGCGCTGAAAAGCCGAGCAGCAGAATTGGCCGGCGTCCCCAACGCTCTGCCGAGCGCCCGACCCACGGCGACATGATCGCCACGATCGCCTGCGGCACGATGATGCACGCCGCGATCACGAGCTGCACGTTGTCGCCCATGCCGGCCGTCACTTCGCCGGCGGCGAGATTGAGCATCGCCGCATTCGACAGATGGAACAGCACGATGCACGCCGCGAACAGCAGCATCCGTTTGTCGCGCAACAGCTCGCGCAGACTCTCGCGCCGCTCGATCTGCTGCGGCGTCGGCGCGGCCTTCGGCAATTCGACGGTGTCCGTGCGCTGGATCATCGTCAGCGCGAACAGGGCGGGCACGGCGAGCGCGGCTGTCAGCCAGAACACCGCGCGCGGCGAATAGTACTCGCCGAACACGCCCATCAGGCCGGCTGCGACCGCGCTGCCGATCGACGCCCAGCGCGCATTGCGCCCCAGCCGGTCGCCGAGATTCGCGCGTCCCACCAGCGCGAACGAGATCGCGGCGAGCGCCGGCGTCAGCATGCAACTCGCGAAGCCGTGGAACACCTCGGCGGCGATCACCGGCAGCACCGTCGGACTGACGGCCAGCAGCACCGCGCTAAGAATGATCGCGATGATTGCCCAGGCCGCCGCGCCTTTCTTGTTGCGCAACGCATCGACAGCGGCGCCGCCGGGCACCTGGCTCACCATCGCGCTGATCGTGCCCACGGAGAGCGCCATGCCGATCTCGCCTTGGGTCCATTTATGCGAGGCGAGATAGGACGCGATGAACGGTCCAAAACCTGTTTGCACGTTGGCGACGAAAAAATTCAGCCAATCGAGCGCGCGCAAGCTGCGCGCCGTTACCAGAGTGCGGCCTGTCATCGGGCCGCCCGTGCGTTGGAAGCCGTCGTGGTCGTGGCTGCGGCGGCAGGCGCCGCGACGGCGGGCGCGGAAGCAGGGGCGGGCGCTGGCGCTGGCGCGGGAGGCGGCGCCGGCGACACCGCGCGGATCGGCTTGTCGCTGGCATAAGGAGGCGACGCGTTGATCTGCGCGTCGCTCAATTCGAGCAGCGGATGCAGCTCCTTGTCTTTCGTGACGAAGCGCAGCGCCGACCAGTTGGCGGCAATCGTGCGCCGTTCGGGGCTCACCATGCCGTTGACGTCGAGCACGACCGCCTGCGGCTGCGCGTTGGCGTCGACCAGCACGTCGATCACGCGGCCCACCTTGGCCCCGTTCGAGCGTTCGACCGTGGCGTCGATCAGCGGCAATTGCAAGGCGGCCGCGGCCGCCTTGGCCGGGTTCGCCGGAACCGCGGCGGCATTGAGTGTAATGGGAGCGGTTTTCGCGGTCGGCGTGAAGCGGAACGCGCTCCAAGGGAAGTTCACCTTGCGGTCGCCGACGCCGAGGAAACCCTGCAGATTCACGACCATCTCACGCGGCTTGCCGCCGGCGTCCGCGATCAGATCCACTGCGCGTCCGACCACCTTGCCGTCGGGCTTCTGCACTTCGCTATCGAGCAGTGCGCGCGCCTCGTTGCGCTCGATCGTGCGCAGCACGATCAGCGGCGGGGGCGGTGGAGGCGGTGGCGCAGGCGTGACGACGGGCGGCGGAGGCTCGACCTTGTGCGGCTTGACGACCGGTTTCCTCGGCTTTCTCGGCTGCTCGGGCTCGGCCGCTTCGGTCTCGACCGGTTCGGGCGCGGAGGCGGCCACCGGCGCGCTGGCGGGTTCGACGGGCATCACCGTGGCGTCGACGATCGGCGCCTGCTGCGGACCCCACAGCAGGCTGCTGCAACCGGACAGCGCGAACAGTGCGAACACGGCAAGAATCAGGTGACG
This sequence comes from Paraburkholderia sp. USG1, assembly GCF_031570135.1. Classification (NCBI taxonomy): domain Bacteria; kingdom Pseudomonadati; phylum Pseudomonadota; class Betaproteobacteria; order Burkholderiales; family Burkholderiaceae; genus Paraburkholderia; species Paraburkholderia sp. USG1. The sequence continues at coordinate 126,671 of NZ_JAMWXW010000011.1, forward strand.
CCAGGCAGGACGCGAAAAACCGCCGCTCATCAAGAAGGACTCCAAGGGCCGGTGCGGACGGGCGCAATGGGCCGCCGCGGTTAAAACGGGTACGGGCCAGAGTGTAACCCGCGACGTTGGGCGGCTGCGGTTTTGCAGGCAATCTGACAGGTGGCCCCAAGCATGGTTCATGCCGCTGCGCCGGTGTGTCGATGTGTCGGCGGGTCGCGCGCTTCATTGGCATGTGCCGAAACTCTCAAAACCCTTTCATCTCTTCGTGACGGACCGTAGGTGTAAACGCGCGGGCTGTGAGGCTGATTTGCCGTGCCTTAAACGATATAAGCGTCGCGACATGCCGGGCATGCCATTCATGCGATGGGAGACATATTTGTGTTGCCCTACATTTCGAGACAGCAAAAAAGACCCCATCCCACATTAAACCAACGCAACGAGACGAACCTGACGACGACCGTATCGACGGCCGTTTCAGCACGCTGATAAAGGAGGCACTCATCATGATGGAACCCCACGCCCAACCGATTTCTGAAGTCGGCGCCGAATCATTCGACGCAAAGGGCTTTCTCGACCGCTACTTCGAAATCTCTTCACGCGGCAGTTCTCAGCGTCAGGAAATCGTCGCGGGTATCACGACCTTTCTGGCGATGGTCTATTCCGTGTTCGTCGTGCCGGGCATGTTCGGCAAAGCGGGCTTCGACACCAGCGCGGTGTTCGTCGCCGTGTGTCTGACCACGGCCTTCGGCTCGCTGCTGATGGGCGTGTGGGCGCGTTTGCCGATTGCGATCGGCTGCGCGATTTCGCTGACGGCCTTCACGGCGTTCGGCCTCGTGCTCGGCAAGGGCCTGCATCCGAATGTCGCACTCGGCGCGGTGTTCCTGATGGGTGTCGTGTTCACCGCAATCTCGGTGACGGGCGTGCGTTCGTGGATTCTGCGCAATCTGCCGACAGGTATCGCGCACGGCACGGGCATCGGCATTGGCCTCTTCCTGCTCCTGATCGCCGCCAACGACGTGGGTCTCGTCGTGAAGAATCCCGGTGCGGGTTTGCCGGTGTCGCTCGGCAACATCACGGCGTTGCCGGCGCTGATGTCGGTGGCGGGACTCGCGGCCATCTTCGGTCTGGTGCGCCGCCGCGTGCCGGGCTCGATCCTGATCGTGATCGTGGCGATTTCGGCGATCGCGCTCACTATCGATCCGGCTGTGTCGTTTCACGGCGTGTTCGCCGTGCCGTCGCTGAGCGCGCCGGGTCATGCTTCGCTGATCGGCGCGATGGACCTCAAGGGTGCCTTGTCGATGGCGGTGCTGCCCAGCGTGCTGGCTCTCGTGATGACCGCGGTGTTCGATGCCACGGGCACGATCCGCGCCGTCGCGGGACAAGCGGGGCAACTCGATGAAAACGGCTGCATCATCAACGGTGGTCGCGCCTTGACGGCCGACTCGCTGAGTTCGATTTTCTCGGGCCTGCTCGGCGGCGCGCCGGCGGCGGCGTATATCGAATCGACGGTCGGCGTGGCGGCAGGCGCGAAGACCGGCATGGCGGCCGCGGTAGTCGGTCTGCTGTTTCTCGTGGTGATGTTCTTCTCGCCGCTCGCCGGCCTCGTGCCTTCGTATGCGACGGCTCCCGCGCTGATGTATGTTGGTCTGCTGATGCTCTCGAACGTCAGCAAGCTGCACATGGACGACATGGTCGACTCGATGTCGGGCCTGATGTGCGCGGTGTTCATTGTGCTGACCGCCAACATCGTGACGGGCATCATGCTCGGCTTCGCGACGCTGGTGATCGGCCGCGTGGTCAGCGGCGAGTATCGCAAGCTGAACGTGGGCACGGTGGCTATCGCGATCGTGCTGGTGGGTTTTTATCTCGGCGGCTGGGCGATCTGATGGTTGTGGGTAGGAAGCAGGACGTCATGCATTCCGGCGTCCCGCTTCGTAGAACAGCGCGAATAGTTCCGATTGCGAGTTGACGTTCAATTTCGCGTGCGGCGTCGAGCTCGAAGCGTCTACGCTTCAAAGCGCCATGTCGAAGGCCGGCTTGAGGAACAACTCGATCGCCATTACGGCGAGTCCCATCGCGGCCGCTGACAGCGTCAACGTGCCGTATTCGTCGTAGCGTGCATCGTAGAGACACGCCACGATGAAAAGAATCGCCAGCAGATTGGTTAGCCAATCGAAATTCAGCGCGTAAGTCATCGATCAAATCCGGGCTCATGCGCGACTCGGACTGTCGAATCGCGCGATCAGGTGAGCGCGATTCTATCGAGTTGAGCTTACGGATTCGCAACGGCTGCGCTTACATGGATTACGCTCTGGAGGGCGTCTTTGGGTGCCCGGAAGAAGCCCTCTTTGGGCCCGCTTCGACGCGAGCCCCCTTGGTTCACGCTTCGGACGAAGCACCCTTCGGCGACATCAACTCCTGCTCGATCCAGTCGATCACCGAAGTACGCCTGGGTTGCCAGCCGAGCAGCTTGCGGGCGCGCTCGCCGCGCACGCGGCTGTTCGAACCGAGCCCATACGAAGCCATTTCGTAGCCCCATTCCTTTTGTGCTTCTTCGAGCGGCCAGTCTTGCGGTTCGCCGAGCTTCATCGCGCGCGCAATCGCGGCGCTCATGTCGCGGAACGACGCCTCGCCGCTTTCGACGAAATAGAACGTGCCCGCGGGCGTTTTCTCGAGTGCGAGGCGATAGAGTTCGGCCACGTCGTCGATATGCACGTTCGACCAGATGTTGCCGCCGCTGCCCACGTGACGCACCACGCCGCTCTTCTGCGCCTGACGCACGAGGCGCGGCAATTGCACGCTCGCGCTGCCGGGGACCGCGCCGTGGCCGTAAATCAGCGTGTTGCACAGTACGGCCGAGCGGATGTTCTGCTGCGCGGCGTCGAGCACGAGTTGATCGATCGCCACGCGCGCGGCCTTGTCGGCGGTCGGCTCGGGCAACGCGTCTTCGTGATAGATGCGCGCCTGACCCGCTTCGCCGCCCGACGCATCGCCGACGATGCTCGAACCGCTCGTGTGCAGAAACGTTTTGCCGGACCCGGCGAGTCCTTCGATCAGCGCCTTCACCGCGCCTTCATGGTCGCTGCTCGCGGCATTGATGACGGCGTCGGCGGCTTTCGCTTCGGCGATCAGCAGCGCGCGGTCGTCGAGTGTGCCGATCACGGGTTCGATACCGAGCCGCTTCAGTTCGGCGCTATGTTCGGGGTTGCGAATCAGACCGCGAACGCTGTGGCCGGCACGCGCGAGATGCGCTGCAATGGATCCGCCGATAAAACCGCTTGCGCCTGTGATGAAAATCTTCAAGTCGTTCTCCTTGTTGAGAAACACGATGACATGCACGCAGTATCCGCCTTCTTGATTCTCGCAAAAAGCGTGTTAGTCTCAAATCAAACTTGATTTGAAATCAACAATGAAAACTTCGACCGACGAGTTGCTGGTGTTCGTCACGGTGATCGACAGCGGCTCGATCACCGCGGCCGCTGAGAAGCTGGGCCAAACCGTTTCCGGCGTGAGCCGCGCGCTCACACGCCTTGAAAAGAAACTCGATACCGCGCTGGTGCGGCGCACGACACGCCGTCTGCAGCTCACCGAAGAGGGCGAGACCTTCCTGCAGCGTGCCCGCGCGATTCTGCACGCGATGGAAGAAGCCGAAGAGTCCGTCACGCGAGGACGCGAGCGGCCGTCGGGGCGCCTGCGTGTCGATGCCGCGTCGCCCTTCATGCTGCATTGCGTGGCGCCGCATATGACGGCGTTTTCTGCGCTGTATCCGGAGATCAGGCTGGAATTGACCAGCAACGAACGGATCGTCGATCTGCTGGAGCAGAAGGTGGACATCGCGATTCGCATCGGCGAGTTGCAGGATTCGACCTTGCATGCGCGTGCGTTGGGCACCAGCAAGCTGCGGGTGCTCGCGAGTCCGGCGTATCTGGCCGAATATGGCGAACCCAGATCGGTGGAAGCCTTGCGCGAGCATCGGCTGATCGGCTTCACGGCGCCGGAGCATCTGAACCGCTGGCCGTTGCGGGAAGGGCGCAAGGGCGGGGCCGCAGCGCTGAAGATCGAACCGGCGATCACTGCATCGAGCGGCGAGACATTGCGGCAACTGGCGTTGTCGGGATGGGGCATCGCGTGTCTGGCCGACTTCATGAGCGCGGCCGACGTGCGCGAGAAGCGCCTCGTGCCGATTCTCGGCAATGTGCTGGTGGATGAGCGGCAACGGGTGAGCGCCGTGTATTACCAGAGCGCGTCGCTGGCGGGGCGCGTGCAGTGTTTTCTGGATTTCATCGCGGCGCGCGTGAGGCTTTAGCGGCGTTGTTCGATTCGTTCGCCCGAAACGAAGCCCGCGGCTTGCCTGAGCCCGCGGGCTTTTTTTGCGCCGTCAGCGGCCTCGCCTATAACGCTCCTATGAGCACGGAGCGGCGGCCGGTCAGAGGCGGAATTTTTTTGTCCGCGTGGCGCCTGCTATTTTGAAGGTGTATATACAAGTTAAGTCCGCCGGACGGGAAGTGCGATACGTAGCGGGCGACCGCTGGAGGTGTTGGCATTGGCAAGATCCACGCCAAGCATGCGTTGCAACTTAATGGAAACTCCCAGGCCGAATCCTCAAAAAACAAGTTGTATATACAAGGAGGCGCCGCTAGACTTCTCTCGAATTGTATAGACAGGACGACAACCATGATGAATCTGAAGCCCGGCCACCTGACTCTCCCGCAACTGCGCCAGATCGCGCGCGAACACGTCGCGTTGCAGCTCGATCCCGCCAGCCATGCCGCGATCGACGCCTGCGCGCAAGCCGTCGCCGATATCGCCGCGAAGGGCGAGCCGGCCTACGGCATCAACACGGGCTTCGGGCGCCTTGCCAGCACGCATATTCCGCACGACCAGCTCGAACTGCTGCAGCGCAATCTGGTGCTCTCGCACGCGGTCGGCGTGGGTGAGCCGATGTCGCGTCCGGTCGTGCGTCTGCTGATCGCGCTGAAGCTCTCGAGCCTCGGCCGCGGCCATTCGGGCATTCGCCGTGAGGTGATGGACGCGCTGATCACGCTGTACAACGCGGACGTGCTGCCGGTGATTCCGGTCAAGGGTTCGGTCGGGGCATCGGGCGACCTTGCGCCGCTCGCGCATATGTCGGCGGCGCTGCTCGGCGTCGGCGAAGTGTTCGCGAAGGGCGAGCGCATGCCGGCCACCGAAGGTCTCGCGCTCGTCGGCCTCAAGCCGCTCACGCTGCAAGCCAAAGAAGGGCTGGCGCTCCTGAACGGCACACAGGCTTCGACGGCGCTCGCGCTGTACAACATGTTCGCCATCGAAGACCTGTACCGCACCGCGCTGGTGTCGGGCGCGTTGTCGGTAGATGCCGCAATGGGTTCGGTCAAGCCGTTCGACGCGCGCATTCACGAATTGCGCGGCCATCAAGGTCAGATCGACGCGGCGGCGGCATACCGCTCGCTGCTGGAAGGTTCGGCAATCAACGTCTCGCACGCCGATTGCGACAAGGTGCAGGATCCGTACAGCCTGCGCTGCCAGCCGCAAGTAATGGGCGCGTGTCTGGATCAGATGCGCCACGCGGCCAACGTGCTGCTGCTCGAAGCGAACGCGGTCTCCGACAATCCGCTGATTTTCCCCGACACCGGCGAAGTGCTGTCGGGCGGCAATTTCCACGCGGAGCCGGTCGCCTTCGCGGCCGACAACCTTGCGCTCGCCGCCGCGGAAATCGGCGCGCTGGCCGAACGCCGCATCGCGTTGCTGATCGACGCGACGCTGTCGGGTCTGCCGCCGTTTCTCGTGCGCGATGGTGGTGTGAATTCGGGCTTCATGATCGCTCACGTCACGGCTGCGGCACTCGCCTCGGAAAACAAGACGCTCGCGCATCCGGCTTCGGTCGATTCACTGCCCACTTCGGCGAATCAGGAGGACCACGTGTCGATGGCGACGTTCGCCGCGCGCAAGCTCGGCGACATTGCTGAAAACACCGCGAACATTCTGTCGATCGAACTGCTGGCCGCCGCGCAAGGCGTCGATCTGCGCGCGCCGCACAAGACCAGCCCGAGCCTGCAGAAAGCGATGGACGTAGTGCGCAAGGACGTCGCGCACTATGAGCTCGACCATTACTTCGCACCGGATATCGCGGCAGTTACGCGTCTCGTGCAGAACGGCACGATCGCGAAGCTGAGCCCGTTCTCCTTCGCGTCCGAACAGTAAGTTTCAAGCACGCATATCAAGCCAATGAACGCACCGGCCTATCAGGGCATCAAGGACTTCATCCTCGCGCGCATCCATGCGGGCGAATGGGGTGAAGGCGACCAGGTGCCCTCCGAAAACGAGCTTGCGCGCGAATTCAACGTGGCGCGCATGACGGTCAACCGCGCGTTGCGCGAGCTGACCTCGGAGCAGGTTCTCACGCGCGTGCAAGGTTCGGGCACTTTCGTAGCCCGTCCCAAGTACGAATCGACGCTGGTGGCGATCCGCAGCATCTCCGACGAAATCGTCGCGCGCGGTCATCGTTATCAGGCAAAGGTGCTGCACATCGGCGCGAGCATCGCCGACGAAGCGCTCGCCGAGGAAATGCAGGTGAGCGCGGGCAGCCCGGTGTTTCATTCGCGCGTGCTGCATTTCGAAAACGACGAGCCGGTGCAGCTCGAAGAGCGGTGGGTCAATCCGGCGGTCGCGCCCGAGTACGCGCTCCAGGACTTCACCAACACCACGCCGAACCAGTATCTCGTGCGCGTCGCGCCGTTGCAGCGGGTCGAGTACCGCATCGAGGCGCTAGCCGCCGACGCCGATACGCGCGAACTGTTGACGATGGACGAGATGGAGCCGTGCCTCGTGCTGCATCGGCGCACGTGGTCGCAAAGCCAGGTCGCTTCGATCGCCAATCTCTGGCATCCCGGCAGCCGCTATCGCTTCACCGGACATTTCTGACTACGCCGTCTTTTCCGAACCCGAATCTTTTTCGACCATCTTCAAGCATTCCGAGGGCCATCATGAACAACCCGAAACACATCGACCCGCGTCTCGATCCGACCCGCACGATCCGCGCACCGCGCGGCGCGGAAAAGACCTGCAAGACCTGGATCGCGGAAGCCGCGTACCGGATGATCCAGAACAATCTGGACCCGGAAGTCGCCGAGCATCCGCATGCGCTGGTCGTGTACGGTGGCATTGGCCGTGCGGCGCGCAACTGGGATTGCTTCGATCAGATTCTCAAGTCGCTGAAGGATCTGAACGAAGACGAAACGCTGCTGATTCAATCCGGCAAGCCGGTCGGTGTGTTCCGCACGCATGCCGACGCGCCGCGCGTGCTGCTGGCGAATTCGAATCTGGTGCCGCATTGGGCGACGTGGGAACACTTCCACGAACTCGACCGCAAGGGCCTGATGATGTACGGCCAGATGACGGCGGGCAGCTGGATCTACATTGGCAGCCAGGGCATTGTGCAGGGCACCTACGAGACGTTCTTCTCGGTGGCGAACCAGCATTTCAACGGCGAGCCGAAGGGTCGCTGGATTCTGACCGGCGGCCTCGGCGGCATGGGCGGCGCGCAGCCGCTCGCGGCCACGATGGCCGGTTTCTCGATGATCGCGGTGGAATGCGACGAGACGCGCATCGACTTCCGCCTGAAGACGCGCTACGTCGATAAGAAAGCGAAGACGCTCGACGAAGCGCTCGCCATGCTCGACGAAGCGAAGCAGGCCGGCAAGCCGGTGTCGATCGGCCTGCTGGGCAATGCCGCCGACGTGTTCGCCGAGTGCGTGACGCGCGGCATCACGCCGGATTGCGTGACCGATCAGACCAGCGCGCACGATCCGATTCACGGCTACCTGCCGCAAGGCTGGCGCGTCGAAGACTGGCGTGAGCGCATGAAGACCGCGCCGGATTCGATCATCACGCCGGCCAAGCAGTCGATGGCCAACCAGGTGCAAGCCATGCTGACGCTGCAGGAACGCGGCGCCGCCACGCTCGACTACGGCAACAACATCCGTCAGATGGCGCTGGAAATGGGCGTGCAAAACGCGTTCGATTTCCCGGGTTTCGTGCCGGCGTATATCCGGCCGCTGTTCTGCGAAGGCAAGGGTCCGTTCCGCTGGGTCGCGCTGTCGGGCGATCCTGAGGATATCTACAAGACCGATGCGAAGGTCAAGGAATTGATCCCCGACGACCCGCATCTGCACAACTGGCTCGACATGGCGCGCGAACGCATCGCGTTCCAGGGGTTGCCCGCGCGGATCTGCTGGGTCGGCGTGAAGGATCGCTATCGTCTGGGTCAGGCGTTCAACGAAATGGTCAGGAACGGCGAACTGAAGGCGCCGATCGTGATCGGCCGCGATCACCTCGACACCGGTTCGGTGGCGAGCCCGAATCGCGAAACCGAATCCATGAAAGACGGCTCGGACGCAGTCAGCGACTGGCCGCTGCTCAACGCGCTGCTGAATACGGCGGGCGGCGCCTCGTGGGTGTCGCTGCATCATGGCGGCGGAGTCGGCATGGGCTTTAGCCAGCACTCGGGCGTCGTGATCGTCGCCGATGGCACGGATGCCGCAAAAGAGCGCCTCGGTCGCGTACTGTTCAACGATCCGGCTACCGGCGTGATGCGTCACGCGGATGCGGGCTATGAACTCGCGCAGCAAACGGCGCGCGAGGCAGGTCTCAATCTGCCGATGCTGGGCCGCTGATCGTGGCGCTTCACGGCACGCTCGTCGTCGGCGGGGCAACCCTCACGCTGATTCGCGGCGCCGAACTCGTGGCGGCGCCGTGGAAGAACGGCGGCGGCGTCACGCGCGAGGTGGCGGCGTTTCCCGAAGGCGCGGGGCTCGATGCTTTCGTATGGCGGGTGAGCGTGGCCGATGTCGCGCAAGCCGGGCCGTTCTCGCGCTTTGCCGGCATTGATCGCACGCTCGTGTTGTTGTCCGGCGCGGGCATGTTGCTCGACGAAGCCGGCGACGGGAGCAGCGCGCACGGCGTGAAGACCTACGCGTTGACGCAAGCGCTCGACATGGCCCATTTCACCGGCGAGGCGCGCATCGAGGCACGCCTCGTCGACGGCGCAACGCGCGACTTCAACCTGATGGTGCGTCGCGACGCGGCGCAGGGGGAAGTGCAAGTATGGCGCGGGCCAACGCAACGCACGCTTTCTGCTGACGCGGTTCTGCTGTATTGCGCGCAAGGTGCCGTGCGGGTCACGCCCGGCGACGCGCAACCGCTGCCGCTCGATACCGGCGACACGCTGCGCATCGATTCGCCGCACGCGCTGTCATGCGCGGTGGAAGGCGAGGGCGCCTTGCTCGCGATCAGCATCCGCTACGCAAAAAGATGACGACGATTCGCGTGCATACTCGCCAATGTCACGGCGCACGCACGCGAACCACCACAGACACGCAACAAGCTGCAAAGAGCACGCGATGAAGCAAACCGTCTGGCATCACCTGAAACTTTGCCCGCAGGGCGATCCCCAACACACGCTGCCCGATGCCGCGATCGCCGTTGAAAACGGCACGATCGTGTGGCTCGGCGCGGCCTCCGCATTGCCCGCCGGCTACGCCGCATGGCCGCGCGAAGATCTGCACGGCGCGTGGGTGACGCCCGGTCTCGTTGATTGCCATACGCACCTGGTGTACGGCGGGCAACGCGCGGACGAGTTCGCGCAGCGCCTCGCGGGCGTCAGCTACGAAGAAATCGCGCGGCAGGGCGGCGGTATCGTCTCCACGGTGCGCGCCACGCGTGCCGCGGACGAAGCCTCGCTGCTGCGTCAGTCGGCTGCGCGGCTCGAACCCTTGCTCGCTGAAGGCGTGACGACCGTCGAGATCAAATCCGGCTACGGCCTCGATCTCGCCAGTGAGCGCAAGATGCTGCGCGTAGCGCGTCAATTGGGCGAGCGTTATCCCGTGACGGTCTACACGACGTTTCTCGGCGCGCACGCGCTACCGCCTGAATTCGCCGGCCGCGCCGATGCGTATATCGACGAAGTCTGCAACACGATGCTGCCGACGCTCGCGGACGAAGGTCTCGTCGACGCGGTCGATGTGTTCTGCGAGCGCATCGGCTTTTCGCTGGAACAGAGCGAGCGCGTCTTCAAGGCGGCGGAGCGTTACCAACTGCCGGTGAAAATGCATGCCGAGCAGTTGTCGAACGGCGGCGGCACGGCACTCGCGACGCGTCATCATGCGCTGTCCGCCGACCACCTCGAATTTCTCGACGAAGCCGGCGTTGCCGCGATGAAGGAAGCCGGCACGGTGGCCGTGTTGCTGCCGGGCGCGTATTACTTCATCCGCGAGACGCAGTTGCCGCCGTTGGAATTGCTGCGGCGCTATCAGGTGCCGATTGCGATTTCGACCGACAGCAACCCCGGCACGTCGCCCGCCACGTCGCTGCTGCTGATGATGAATATGGCGACCACACTCTTTCGCATGACCGTACCCGAAGTGCTGCAAGGCGTGACGTCGCACGCGGCGCGCGCGCTCGGCAAGGCGGATCGGCACGGCTCGCTGGAAGCAGGGCGCGCGGCCGATTTCGCGGTGTGGTCGGTCGACTCGCTGGCCGAGCTGGCTTACTGGATTGGACGCCCGTTGTGCGCGCGAGTGGTGCGTGCGGGCGAGACCGTTTATGCGCGGCGTGAATCGAGCCAGGGCCTGAGATGACGCAATCGCAATCGCAATCGCAGAAGCAACCCATGAATCAATCGCTATTCGCCGGGCACGCGTATCTGCCGGATGGCTGGCGCCGCAACGTGCTGCTCGAGTGGGACGCAAACGGCACGCTGACGGCCGTCACGCCTGATACTTCCACGGTGCCCGCCGGCGTGCAAAAAGCCGCCGGTCCGGTATTGCCTGGCATGCCGAATCTTCATTCTCACGCGTTTCAGCGCGCGATGGCCGGCCTCACCGAATATCGCGCTGCCTCCGGCGCGGGCGCCACGGATAATTTCTGGAGCTGGCGCGATCTGATGTATCGCTTCGCCGCGCGCATCACGCCGGAGGGTCTGGCGAGCGTCGCACAGTGGCTGTACATCGAGATGCTGAAGGCGGGCTATACGTCGGTGTGCGAGTTTCACTATGTACATCACATGCCGGGGGGCGAGCGCTATGCGAATCAGGCGGAACTCGCGCAGCGTGTCGTGGATGCGGCATCAACGAGCGGGATCGGCATGACGATGCTGCCGGTGCTGTATCAGTACGGCGGCTTCGGCTCACGTGCGCCGCGTGACGATCAGCGGCGTTTCATCAACACGCCGGAGAGTTTGCTCGATCTGCTCGGCACGTTGCGCGCGGCGCGCCCTGAAAGCGCCGCGTTGCGTTATGGCGTGGCGCCGCATTCGCTGCGCGCGGTTTCCGCGGATTCATTGCGCGCGCTGCTCGGCGGTATCGACGGCACCGCGCCCGTGCATATTCATATTGCCGAACAGACCGCCGAAGTCGACGCGTGCCTCGAAACCGAAGGGGCGCGTCCGGTGCAATGGCTGCTCGATCGGTTCGATGTCGACAGCCGCTGGTGCCTCGTGCATGCCACCCATGTGGATACCAACGAAACGCTGGCGCTCGCGAAGAGCGGCGCCGTCGCCGGCTTGTGCCTGACGACCGAAGCCAATCTCGGCGACGGCATTTTTCCGGCGCAGGACTATCTCGACGCGCAAGGGCGCATTGGCGTGGGCTCGGATAGCCATATCGGCGTCGATTGGCGCGCGGAACTGCGGTTGCTCGAATACGGGCAGCGCCTCACACGGCGGCAGCGCAACGTGCTGGCGTCGGCGCAAGCGACGCATGTCGCCGACCGTCTGTACGACGCCGCGCTGGCAGGCGGCGCGCGCGCGACGGGCCGCGCGGTCGGCGCCTTGCAGCCGGGCCGCCGCGCCGATTGGCTCGTGCTCGACGCGGATCATTCGAACATCGCCGAGCATGTGCCGGACACGTGGCTCTCGGGCGTTGTATTCTGCGAGCATGGCAATACGCCGATTCGCGATGTCTATGCCGGTGGCGAGAAGGTCGTCGACAACCGCCGGCATCGCGATGAAGAGGGCGCGTACGCGCGCTATCGCGTGGCGCTTGCGGAACTGCTCAAATAAAGCGCGCGAGCGGGCCTTTGCACGATCTGCTGAACTGATTCTTCGATCCTATCGATTCCGGACTGACATGACTGCTTCGAATACACCGCCGGTTTTCTCGCTGCATCAGGGACGCCTGCCGCTCCTTGTTTCGATTCCACATCTCGGCACGCAAATTCCCGCCGACATCGCCGCGACCATGACGCCGGTCGCGCAACGCACCGACGATTGCGACTGGCATCTGGATCGTCTCTACGCGTTCGCGACACGCATGGGTGCGTCGGTTCTTTCGCCGACCTACGCGCGTTACGTGATCGACCTGAACCGTCCGCCCGACGGCGCGAACCTCTACCCGGGTCAGGACACGACTGGCCTGTTGCCGGTCGATACCTTCGACAAGGAACCGTTGTATCTCGACGGCCATCTGCCCACCGAGGCCGAAGTCGCGCGTCGTCGCGATGCTTACTGGAAACCGTATCACGAGGCGCTGCAGGGCGAGCTCGCGGCATTGAAAGCGAAACACGGCAGAGTGCTGCTGTGGGAAGCGCATTCGATCCGCTCGCACGTGCCGCGTTTCTTCGAAGGACGTCTGCCCGATTTCAACTTCGGCACGGCCAATGGTGCGAGCGCGGTGGCGGGATTGGCCGAGGAAATGGCCGCTATCGTCGAGCGGCATGACGGCGGCTATTCGGCTATCGCCAACGGCCGCTTCAAGGGCGGGTACATCACGCGCGAGTACGGGCAGCCGTCGCAAGGCGTGCATGCCTTGCAACTCGAACTGTCGCAGATCACGTATATGGAAGAGCACATGCCGTATGCGTATGACGAAACGCTGGCTGCGAAAGTCGAGCCCTTGCTGGAAGCGCTCGTCGTCAATGCATTGGAGCGCGTCGAGGCGGCGTGACGCCGGCGTTATACGTTGTAGCCTGCACTGCGGGCTCTCTCTCTTCTCTTCCACGCGGTTCACGACGCTGCGCAAGTTGCGCAACGCCGTGTCCGCGTCGGCTTACGCCGCAAAGGTGTAACAGCATGTGTCCGTGATTGCATGCTGCCGTGTTCGCGCAGAACGTATGGAACGCGTATGGCGCGTTGCTCCGTGCCCAACCTTGCCGGCGAAAAAAAGCCCCGCTTCTAGCGGGGCTTTGCAGTGTGCCGTGCCGGTCAGGGCATGGCGCCACCCTTAATGGCAGCGGTTTTCCCAGTGATGATGAACGCGTACCTTGTGGCACTCGCGATGATGATGATGCTCATACGCTTGTGCGGGAGCGATGGCGCTCAGTGCGGCGACGGCAGCCGCGATGGCGAGGACGATCTTCTTCATTACAGAATCCTTAACTCAGTGTTGGGGTACTAACGCTGCAGCACGGGGCGTACCGCAGCGGTTTGCAAGCATGCCACATTGCGCGCGTGGTGCGGAGGAACGCTGACCAGACGCACGTGTCAATTCACAACGGCGAGCGCCGCGAACCGCCTCTGGCGGTGAAGGGCGGCTGACGGTGTGCATTGGCGCGGTGGCGTGTAATTACGACAGATCGACGCTCACGCGCTGAGATGCCGGGATTGCGCGTTATGCGGTGAAGCGGCTACCCTTTCAAAACGATGACGCGCGCGAGCGCGTGATCACTACATCGGGCAAAAAGATGGAAGACCCAGCGATGGAAGATTCCGACGAATTGCTGCTCCCGGTCTGGCGAGCGAACCTGGTGCTGTTGACCCGCGAGGTCGGTGCGGCGACGCGTCTCGCGCGCATGATGACCTTTTCCGCGAGCTACCTGAAACTGATGTTGTCCGGTCAACGCGAATTCAGCGAGGAATTCGTGCGGGGGATCGAAGCGGTCACCGGATTGCCGGGTGGCTGGATGAACGTCCCGCACACCGAGCAGGACATACCGCTCAACGCACGCGAAGCGATCGACAACGAACAGCCGCTCGCGCGCTTTCGCGGTACGGCGCATCCCGTGCGAAAGAAGACGGTGCTGCGCCCGCCTGAGCCGATCTTCGGCCAGCCGGGACCGGCCAGACGTGTCGAAGAAGAAACCCTCGACGCTGAAACGCACCGGCGGCAGGCGCATTTTCGCAAGGTCCGCGACGTGGCGATTCAGGAGGTGCGGCGTTTCGAGCGGCATCTGAGTCATGCGCCGGTGGAACTGGCGTCGGTGCGCGCCAAGGTGGAAGACGTGATCGCCGCCGCCGATCTCGAGGATCCGATCCAGGCCGATCTCGCGGGGCGGCTGGAGCAGATCGAAAAACATCGCCATCTGCTGCTCAGGCACGTGGAGCGGTTGCAGGCTTTACTCGGGCAGCTCGGCGAAACGGAGTAATGGCGCGCTGCTGTCCGTTCATTATGTGTGCTTCTTCGATTCCAAGTAGTTGGATCGGGACTAGTGAAACGGGTGGAAACAACGAAAACGCGCGCCGGCTGCCAATGTGCTAAAACCACGCTACGAACTGAGCCGGGGTGCATCTTGGGGAAAATAGCCGTCACGTTGCAGCGGGCGCTCGCCGGCGTCACTGTCTCGCCATGCGTCGCGCGAACGGTGCGGCGCATGTTTCGTGTTGCATTCGCTTCGAGTCCGCGAGCCACGCGCGCGCCGGGCAGGGCGCGGTGCACATGAGGCGGTGCCCGGCGGTTTTTCTCAGGCTGGCCTTCTGGCTGACGCTTGGCGCACTGTCGCCGGCTATCGCATGGGCCGACGACAGCGCGTCCACCGTATCCGGCGACGACCTCGCGCCCTCCACAATCGAGCGCGACGTCCATCTCTTCACGATCCAGAAAGACGGCTCCATCGAGGAACACGACGACACGGTTCTGCGCGCCAACACGACGAGCGGCGTCGACGATATCGCGCAACGCTATGTGTGGTTCAACAAGGACATCGAGCAGGTGCAGTTGCTGGCCGCGGAAACGATCGATCCGGGCGGCGTCGCGCATCCCGTCGGTCCCGAGGCGATCCGCGACGTGCAGGAGCCGCGCTCCGCAGGCGCGCCGAGCTTCGAGGACGGTGTGTTGCGCACGGTGATTTTCCCCGGCGTGGAGCCGGGCTCACGCGTGCATCTGGCGTTTCGCAAGACCCGCACGAAACCGTTGCAGGCGGGCACCTTCGCGTATCTCGTCGAACCGACGCGCGACCCCGTCGAACTGCAGCGCCTGATTTTCGATCTGCCCGCCGACGTGCCGCTTTATGCCGACGCGCGCGGCTACGTCGCTGTGCCGCCGGTCACGGCCAACGGCCGTACCCGCTACGAGTTCGACTATCGGCACGGGCCGTATGCGCCGCTCGAAGCGGGGTCGGTCGGCTATGCGAACTGGGGCGACCGCCTGATGGTATCGACGGTGCCGGACTTCGCGAATTTTGCCGCGCGGTATCGCGGGCCCGCGCTCGACGCGACGATTGGCGATCCGGCGATCGTCCGCCTCGCGCAAGCGCTGACCGCCGGCGCCGCCGACCCGCGCGCGAAGGCGCAGTTGCTGTACGACTGGATGCGTTTGAATATCCGCTACGTGGCCTTGTTTCTCGGCGAGACGGCGGCGATTCCGCACAAGGCGATCGATATCCTGCGCAACCGTTATGGCGACTGCAAGGATCATGTCGCGCTCTATGGGGCATTGCTCGCGGCGGTCGGCATCCGCAGCGAGGCTGTGTTGCTCAACCTCGGGCCGTACTACAGTTTGCCCGACGTGCCCGGCTACGGCGCAAGCGCAATCAATCACGCGATTGTCTGGATTCCTGAGTTGTCGTTGTATGCGGATACGACCGCCGGCGGCACGGCATTCGGTTATCTGCCGCCGAGCGTGATGGACAGGCCGGTGCTGCTGGTGGACGAGGGCGTCCTCTCGCGAACGCCGGCCACGCAGTTGCGCGAACGCAGCGCGCGCGTGCAGATCGACGTCGATGAAAGCGGCGCGGCGCATTACGCCTACCGCGCGGAAGACGCGGGTTTTACCGCCGAAATAGAGCGCAACACGTTTCGGCGGGCGACGCGGCAACGCACGCAGCAAATCGCCGCGAACCGTTTATTACAGACGGGTCTGCACGGCACCGCGCAATTGCACACGGCGGATCTCATCGCCACAAATGGGCCGTTTGCCACGTCGATGCAGGGAAAAGTGGAGCATTTCGTCTGGACCGACGGCACCACTGCAATACCGGCGTTGACGAGTTTCTCCGGCGGCATGGGCTCGCAGGTGCAGGCGTGGCTTGCGGAGCCTCTGAGGACTCAGCCGTGGACTTGCATAGGTGGAGAATTCGACGAGACGCTGGAAATGACGCTGCCGCGCTTCGCGCGGGTGACGGATTTGCCGGCCGACACCGCGGTGCAGAGCCGCTTCGTGACGTTTTCATCCAGCTACGTGTTCGATCCCGCCGCGCGGCTCCTGCAGGTCAGGCGGCACCTGCGCGCCGCCTTTGGCCATCAGATGTGTTCTGCTAATGAATTCGCCGAAATGCACGACGACCTCGTGCGAATCGAGCGGGATCTCGATGCCGGACTGGTCGTCAAGGTTACGGATTCTAAGAACCGGTAGCGATGTTGCCGGCACGGGCGCAAACAACGAAACCCGTGCCGGAACCGGAAAGTACCTTAGCTGCCCGTCTTCGTCACGATGGGCACCCACGCTCCGCTCTTGACCTGATAGAGCGTCGATGCGCCGCTCTTCAACGCGCCGGTGCTGTCGAACGAAATCTTGCCGGTCACGCCGTCGAAATCGATGGCCTTGAGCACGGGCCGGTAGACGTTCGGCGAGGCGGATTTGGCCTGCTGCATGGCCTTGATCGCGGCCCATGCGCCGTCATAGCCGAACGGCGCGTAGGACAGGATATCCACGCCAAAACGCTTCTTGAACTTCGCGGAGAAATCCTTGCCGCCGGGCAGTTGGGCGAGCGGCCGTCCATATTCCCAGGCCATCACGCCCTCAGCCGAATCGCCGGCTAGCTTGATGAAATCCTGATCCATCACGCCGCCGCCGCCCACCAGTTGCGCGTTCATGCCCAGTTGCTTCATGCGCTTCGCGAAGCCGGCGGCCTGCGTGTCCAGTCCGCCGAAGAAAATCAGATCGGCGTTGGTCGATTTGAGCTTGGTGATCTGCGTGCTGAAATCGACTGCTTTATTGTCGGTGTACTCACGCGCGATGATGCTGCCGCCATGTGCTTTCACCGCCTTCTCGAATTCGTCGGCCTCGCCCTGGCCGAACGCGGTCCGGTCGTCGATGATCGCGATGCGTTTGGCCTTGGTCACCTGAACGGCATACACGCCCGCATTGCCGGCGTTTTGCCCGTCGGTGGAAATCACCATGAAGGTGTTCGCGAAGCCGCGTCCCGTGATGACCGGATTCGTGGCCGCCGGGTCGATCACCGGAATGCCGGCCTGCTCGTAGATCTGCGAGGCGGGAATCGTCGTGCCCGAGTTGAAGTGGCCCACCACGGCCGACACGCCCGAGTCGACCAGCTTCTGCGCGGCTTGCACGCCGATGCGCGGGTCGGCCTGGTCGTCTTCGGAAACGATCTGGAATTGCGCGACTTTGTCGCCGATCTTGATCTTCTGCGCGTTGGCTTCCTCGATCGCGAGCCGGACACCGTTCTCCAGATCCTTGCCGTAGCCGGCGTTGGCGCCCGTCAGCGGCGCGGCAAAACCGACCTTCACCGGCAGGTCGTCGGCGAACGTGGCCGGTGGCGCGACGGCGAAGATAGCGCCAACGAACAGGGCAAGCGGTTTCAGCGTATTGCGAAGACTCATGGTCTCTCCTTCCATCGACAGTTCAGGGTGTGAAAGCGGCAAGGCAGTAACGCTGGATTTCGACGCACGAGCGTGCACATTGCACGGCGCGCATCGGGAGACTCGGATGATCGGTCGCCATAAACAATAGTGGAATACGCCCGAGGGAAGCCCCCTGGGGACGCACCGGCGCGTTCATCCGTCCGTCAATCTGGCCCGAATATAGAAAGCCAATTTGCCGTCGTCTTGGCAGTTCAAGGCGTTTTGAATGAGCATTTCGGCATAGCCGACGCAGCGCATTCGCTGACAGCGTGCGGGTACGGATGCCGGCGCGGGGGTGCCGATTGCGGCACATGCTTAAGAGACCGGCGCGAATGCGCCGGCCGGGTGTCCGCGGCGCAGCGTCGGGAACGATCCCGCATGCCTGCGCCGAGGTAAAGGCGTCGTGAAGTGCGAACTAAAGCCGAGCGCTCAGTGCTCGCCTTGCTGGCGCAGCAATTCTTCACGCAGACGCAGAAGGGGCGCCTTGGTGTCGTCGTCGGCCCATGTGTCGAGATCGTCGATGGCGCGCTGGCAGCCGTCGAGCACGAGGTCGAGATCCACCGGCACGCCGTTGTTCAGCGCGAATTCGATGGTCTCGGCGAACTGCTGGCATTCGTCCTCACCGTACGAGATGTCGAGGTTGTCGGCGATCACTTCCGCGATATTGCTGCGCGCTTTGTCGTCCGGCGTCACCATGTCGACGATGCCGCGCGCCACCGCGGGCGAATAGTAGAGCGCAATGTCGAGCCACTGCGCGGGATCGAAATCGGCCTGGTCGAACTGGCTCTCGAAGAACTCGATCGCTTCCTGTTCGTGCGTCTCGTCGGCATCGACGCTGATGCACAACTGCTCAAAATATTCTTCCCGCTCGCTGCGGATATAACCGTCCATCGATGCCTCGTCTGCTGAATGCCGGGTGCCTGAAAGTGCGGCGCGGAAGGGCACGGGCCTCGTCCACGCGGCACGCATTATAGGACGGCCCGCTGACTGGCGCGGGCGCGCGGCATGAGTTACTTGCTCGTGGCGGCGGCCATTACGGATCGCTCGTGCTGGCGTATAACAGCATTTCCGCTCCCGTAGTGCGGGGATGACCTGGCGCAGGCGTGCCTGCACGCCACCTACGCCGTATCCGCCACCCATGCATCGAACCACTCGCGCGGCTGCGCGATTTCACTTTGCGCGGCGACCAGTTCGAGCTCGTAGCGTCCCGCTTGCCAGGTTGCCTTCACCACCGCATTCACGGCGGCAAGCGTGTGTTCGAAGGCGGCGCGGATCGAATCGCCGAGCAACGTACGCGCGACGAACACCGCGCTCGTCAGATCGCCCACCCCCACCGGTTGCCGTGCGAACGGGTAGAGCGGGCGCTGTCCCATCCATGCTTCGCGTTCGGTGACGACCAGCATGTTGAAGCGGTCGGCGGGGCTGTTGCGATCGAGCAGATGTTTGACCAGCACCAGCTTCGGCCCGCGCGCAATGAGCTCGCGGCACGCCGTGACGGCTTCCTCCAGCGTCTCGATCTCGCGGCCCACCAGACGCTGCAATTCGGTGTGGTTCGGCGCCATTGCGTCGGCCACTTCGGGCATGGTGCGCACGAGAAATTCCTGAATGCCCGGCTCGACCTTGCAGCCGCTCACGGCGCCCATGACCGGATCGCAGAAGTACCATGCACGCGGATTGGCGGCCTTCACCGCCTTGACGATCTCCAGCACCGACTGCGCCTGTTCGGGCGTGCCCAGATAGCCGGAAAGCACGGCGTCGCAACGCGGCAGCATGCCGATCGCGCCGATGCCGTCGACCAGATCCACCATTTGCGCGGCGTCGATCGCGCCGCCGGTCCAATGACCGTATTGCGTGTGGTTCGAGAACTGCACGGTGTTGAGCGGCCACACGTTGACGCCGAGCCGACGCATCGGAAACACGGCCGCGCTGTTGCCGGCGTGACCGAAGACGACATGTGACTGGATGCTCAGAACGTTTTTCGTCATGGTATGGCCCGCGCAAACGGGTAGGCGCGATCAATGAAAACAGGAAGGATGCGCCGCGGCGGCGATCCGGCAGGTGCGGAATGCCTGATGCGGCAGGACTGCTTCAGATGGTGCAGGAAATCGGCACACTCTGCATCGTCAGGAAACAATACATGAGTTTGCCGCGCGCGAGTTGATCCGTCCCCGAGTTGTTGCGTCGAACCATCAAACGCGCGGGCGGCGCAGGCTGGGCGGCGAGAGCGCTGGCCGCCCGGAAAAGACGGGTCAAGCCGGCTTCGGCGACTCAAGGCTCCACGCAGTTGAGGCCAGGTGGCCACGTCGGGCGAGCTCAGGCGAGCTCGCGATAGAGCGCCAGATAGCGCTCCGCCGAGGCGCCCCAGCCGAAGTCCTGGCGCATCGCGCGCCGTTGGGCCGCTTTCCATTCGGCGCGGCGTTCATGGAGCGCGAAGGCGCGGCGGATCGCGGCGCCTATGCCCTTCAGATCGAAGCGTTCGAACACGAAACCGGTGGCGAGGTCGTCGGCGAGATTTTCGAGCGACGCGTCCACCACCGTGTCTGCAAGACCGCCCACGCAATGCACGAGCGGCAGCGAGCCGTAAGCGAGCGCATACAGTTGAGTCAAGCCGCAGGGCTCGAAACGCGACGGCACCGCGATCACGTCGCTGCCCGCGACGATCGTATGCGCGAGCTTCTCGTCGAAGCCGAGTTCCACCGCGACGACTTCCGGGTGCGCATGCGCGACGCGTTTCAAACCGTTTTCCAGCGCTGGGTCGCCGGTGCCGAATACCACCAGTTGGCCGCCATGTTTGATGATTTCGGGCACGGCCTCGAGCAGCAGGTCGAGGCCTTTCTGTTCGGTCAGGCGGCTCACCACGCCGAACAGCAGCGCGTCGCTTTTCTGCGCGAGGCCGAAGCATTTTTGCAGCGCTTCCTTGCACGCCAGTTTGCCGGCGAGGCGCGTGGCGCTGTAGTGGTCTTCGAGGAGCGCGTCGCTGGCTGGATTCCAGACCGTGTAGTCGACGCCGTTCAGAATGCCGCTCAGGTCGTGCGAGCGATGGCGCAGCAGCCCGTCGAGTCCGCCGCCCTGGGCGAGCGTCTGGATTTCGCGCGCGTAGGTGGGGCTCACGGTGGTGATGCGGTCGCTGAAGTAAAGGCCGGCCTTGAGAAACGACAGTTGCCCATAGAACTCCACGCCGTGCATGCTGAAGTAGTCCGCCGGCAGGCCCAGTTGACCGAACTGGTGCGCGGGAAACACGCCTTGATACGCGAGATTGTGCACCGTGAAGACGCTGCGCGCGAAAGACCGGCCATGCTGGCGTTCGGCCGCTTTCAGATAGGCTGGCGCGAGCCCCGCATGCCAGTCGTGCGCGTGGACGATCTGTGGCGACCAGGCCGGGTCAAGCTGCTGCGCGAGTTGCGCGGCGACCCAGCCGAGCAACGCGAAACGCTGGGCGTTGTCGCCGTACGGCACGTGCTCGTCGTTCAGATAGGGATTGCCGGGCCGGTCGTACAGCGTGCTCGCGCGGATCACATAGACGATCAGGCCGTTCGACGCCAGCGTGCCCCGTTCGAGCGTGACGCCCGGTGCATCGAACCGGCGCCCCAGTTGCGCGACCGGCGCGAGATCGGTCAAACCGGCCACCACCGCCGGGAAGCCGGGCAACAGCACGCGCACATCGGCGCCGCGCTCGATCAGCGCGGGCGGCAGCGCGCCCGCGACGTCGGCGAGACCGCCCGTTTTGAGGAGGGGATACAGCTCGCTTGCGACGTGCAGGGCGCGAATCGTCATAGGCTCCGTCTCATCCTGGGTTGGTGCGGCTCGCGGCTGGCGGCCGGCCTTACTTTACCGTCTGCCGCAAGGCTTCCGGCGTGACCAGCACCACGCCGTCGTCGGTACGGTAAAAGCGCTCGGCATCGCTCACCGGATCTTCGCCGATTACCGTGCCGTCCGGTATCGCGCAGCCGCGGTCTATCACCACTTTCTGCAGCCGGCAGCTCGCGCCGACGGTAACCTGCGGCAACAAGACTGCCTCATTGATGTTACAGAACGAACTCACTTTGACGTTCGACGAGAGCACCGAGCGCGAGATCTGCGAGCCCGAGATCACGCAGCCCCCGCACACGATCAGATTATTGCCCGAGCCCTGCAGCCCCTTCATGTCGCGCACGAATTTGGCCGGCGGCAACTGTTCCTGATATGTCCAGATCGGCCAGCTGCGATCGTAGAGATCGAGCGTCGGAATGGTCGAGGCGAGGTCGAGATTGGCGGCCCAGTATGCGTCGATCGTGCCGACGTCGCGCCAGTACGGCTCCACGTTCGGGTCCGACGACACGCACGACATGCTGAACGGATGCGCGATCGCCATGCCTTGCGTGACGACGCGCGGCAGGATGTCCTTGCCGAAGTCGTGATCGGTGTCGACGGACGAGATGTTCTCCTCGAGCAGCGAATACAGGTAGTCGGCGCTGAACACGTAGATGCCCATGCTGGCGAGCGCCGTATCCGGGCGGCCGGGTATGGCGGGCGGGTCGGCGGGCTTTTCCACGAAGCCGGTCACGCGGCGGTTTTCATCCACGTGCATCACGCCGAAGGCCACCGCGTCCATGCGCGGCACCTCGATACAGCCGACCGTGCAGTCCGCGCCGCTCTCCGCGTGGTCCGCGATCATGCGCGTGTAGTCCATCTTGTAGATGTGGTCGCCGGCCAGCACCACCACGTATTTCGGCCGGATGGAACGGATGATGTCGAGGTTCTGGAACACCGCGTCCGCGGTGCCGCGATACCAGTGCGCGCCTTCCACGCGTTGTTGCGCGGGCCACAGGTCGATGAACTCGCCGAACTCGCCGCGCAGGAAGCTCCAGCCGCGCTGCAGGTGACGCAGCAGCGAGTGCGCCTTGTACTGCGTGACGACTGCGATGCGGCGGATGCCGGAGTTCAGGCAGTTGGACAGCGCGAAGTCGATGATCCGGTATTTGCCGCCGAAGTGCACGGCCGGCTTGACGCGTTTGTTGGTAAGCGGCCCGAGCCGCGTGCCCCGTCCGCCCGCCAGGACGATGGCGAGGGTGGTGCGTTGCAGATCGTTCAGCCGTGCCGGAGTGTCCATGTCTGTCTCCTTTATCGACCGGAGTGAGCGCGAAGCGCCGACTCCGGTCCCATGCAAGATGGTTGCTGGTTAGTATGCCCCGGATGGTTCGGTCGCTTGCTCTCCCTGATGATTCGTGCTGCCAGGCGGCTCCGTCTTCGCGGGCCCGTCTGCCAGTTCTATCACTGAATGGCCGCGGCCGAGTAGTCTGAATTGTGCCGATGCGGTTCGCGTGCGCACCTTGCGCACGATCAACCCTTGCATCGCGGCGCTCCGTGCGCCACGACACATAGAGGGCGAAGTCGGGCACCGCAATATGCGTGCCACGGCCGGCCGGCGGCTTGATGAGCCTGGGCCGGCGGCAGCAGAGTCCGGCGGGGCGTCGTAGAATCGTCGGCTCCCGGCCGGAGGTTCGGGCGCCGGCCTGGCCGTGCGTCTGCCTCGCATAGCTCCCCGTGCTTTTCCCTTGATAAACGACTTCGATGAGTTTTCGCCGCCTTTCTTTGCTCGCCATGTCGAGCGTTTGCGTACTGGGCGCCGCCTGCGCGCCTGCCGTTTTTGCTGCTTCTGCCGCTACGCCGGCGAGCGCCGTCACGCTCAGCGAGGCCGCTTCGGCCGCCTCAGCCGTTGCCAGTGCCGCAGGCGATGCCGGTCCGGCCTACGGCCCCGAGTTGCAGGGCTTCGACTATCCGGCGCCGGTCGGGCAGTACGATTTCACCTCTCAAGGGGTCGCGCTGCATATGGCGTACATGGACATCAAGCCGGCGCATGCGAATGGCCGCACAGCGGTGTTGCTGCACGGCAAGAACTTCTGCGCGGCAACGTGGGAGGGGACCATTCGCCAACTGAGCGATGCGGGCTTTCGCGTGATCGCGCCCGACCAGATCGGCTTTTGCAAATCGAGCAAGCCTGAGCACTATCAGTACAGCTTTCAACAGCTGGCGCGCAATACGCACGCGTTGCTGCAATCGCTCGGCGTGACCGACGCGACCGTGATCGGCCACTCCACGGGCGGCATGCTGGCGATCCGCTACGCGCTGATGTATCCGCACGAGACGCAGCAACTGGTGCTGGTCAACCCGATCGGTCTTGAGGACTGGAAGGCGAAGGGCGTGCCCTCGCTTTCCGTGGACCAGTGGTATGAGCGCGAGCTGAAGACGACCGCCGACGGCATTCGCCGCTACGAGCAGTCCACCTATTACGCGGGGCAGTGGCGTGCGGACTACGAACCGTGGGTGCAGATGCTGGCGGGCATGTACCGCGGTCCGGGCAAACAGATCGTCGCGTGGAATTCCGCGCTGCTGTACGACATGATCTACACGCAGCCCGTTGTTTATGAACTCGGTCAACTGAGCATGCCGACGCTGCTTTTGATCGGGCAGAAGGACACCACGGCGATCGGCAAGGATGCCGCGCCTCCCGCGGTGCGCGCGAAGATCGGCCATTACCCCGAACTGGGTAAGGCGGCTGCGAAGGCGATTCCGCATGCGACGCTGGTTGAATTCCCGGAACTCGGGCACGCGCCGCAGATGCAGGATCCGCAGGCGTTTCACAAGGCGTTGCTGGAGGGGCTGGCTGCGCTGCCGTCGAGCTGGTGACGTGATGAACGGCTGGGTTTCGCCGAACGACAAAAGGGGCGAACCTGTCTGAACTGCACGCCAAAGACTGGAAGGTATCCAACTTTGGGTGCGGCTCAGCGGCCGCCCCTTTCTCCATTCGTCGACGCGCTTAACTACCGGTCGCCAGATCTTCACGCACTTGCGCGCCGATCTCGAACGAGCGCAGCCGCGCCTTGTGGTCGTAAATCTGCGCGGTAAGCATCAACTCGTCCGCACCGGTTTGATCGATGATCGACTTCAACGCTTCGCGCACCGCGTCACGATCGCCCAGTGCCGTGCAGGCGAGCGAGTGCGCCACGTTGTTCAATTCCATCTCCGACGCCTCGAGCCGCTCCACCGGCGGCTGCAACTGACCCGGCGTGCCGCGCCGCAGATTGATGAACTGCTGCTGCAGCGAGGTGAATAGACGCCGCGCTTCTTCGTTGGAATCGGCGGCGAACAGATTGACGCCGACCATCGCATACGGTTTGTCGAGCGCGGCCGACGGACGGAATTGCGCGCGATACACCTGTAGCGCGGTGAGCATGTAATCCGGCGCGAAATGCGACGCGAACGCGAACGGCAGGCCGAGCGCCGCGGCGAGCTGCGCGCTGAAGAGCGACGAGCCGAGTAGCCACAATGGCACGTTCAGACCCGCGCCCGGCACCGCGCGAATCCGCTGGCCCGGCACGGGGTCGGCGAAATAACGCTGCAATTCGACCACGTCGTCGGGAAACGAGTCCGCGCTGTTTTGCAGGTCGCGGCGCAGCGCGCGAGCGGTGCTCTGATCGGTGCCGGGCGCGCGGCCGAGACCCAGGTCGATCCGGTCGGGGTAAAGCGAGGCGAGCGTGCCGAACTGTTCCGCGATCACGAGCGGCGCATGGTTCGGCAGCATGATGCCGCCCGAGCCGACGCGGATTTTTTTCGTGCCGCCCGCCACGTAGCCGATCACCACTGAGGTCGCCGCGCTGGCAATGCCCGTCATGTTGTGATGTTCCGCCAGCCAGAAGCGCCGGTAGTTCCAGTTTTCCGCATGCTGGGCCAGGTCGAGCGTATTCCTGAACGCGTCTGCCGGCGTGGCGCCCGCGGTGACCGGCGAGAGGTCGAGGACTGAAAAGGGGATCATTGTCTGTTCACTTGTTGTTTCGGGCGCTTCCGCGCGATGGGGCATTCTCGCAAAGGTTCTGCTTTTCTGCTGACGCTGCCGCGATGTCCACGTTCACGAAAGGGGGTTTGTGCGCGCGGCGCCGGGCAGGGCAAACCGCGTCGACAGCACGGACCGTTACATGCAGATCCGATATAGATATGGCCGATCAATAGTTAACATGCGCATGCCGCGCTGCTACCTTAAGCGCCTCGAAGCGAACCATGCATCCGGCCAGTCACGTTACCGCCCCGCCGGGCAGCAACCATTCAGGGAGACACGAGCGTGTCCATCGAATTCATCGGCATGATCCAGACCCGTGGGGTGTCCGAAACGTATGCGGCACAAGGTTTCGTGATCGATATCGATCACGGCCGTGAGCCGATTCCCACTACCCGCGAACGGATTGCGCGCGTCGAGCGCGTGGCGGTGTAACGGAGGCGCGATGACCGATCTTTCTCTCACCGCTATCACCACGTTCGCGAAGGAGCCGCCGGCAATCCAGCGCCACGCGCCGTTGCGCAGATTCTGGTTCGACGAGGTTCCACCGCGCGAGAGCATCGCAGCGGAACGCCGTTACCGGCAGGTGCGGCTTGCCGTCGCGTTTCGCCTGTTCGCGCGCTACGGTTTCGATCAGGGGCTCGCCGGCCATATCACTGCGCGCGATCCGGAATGGCCCGATCATTTCTGGGTGAATCCGTTCGGCAAGCATTTCAGCCGTATCCGCGTGTCCGATCTGTTGCTCGTGAACGCCGAAGGCGAGATCGTGGTCGGCGAGGGGCCGCTGAATCAGGCCGCGTTCGCGATCCACGCGGCGATTCACGAAGCGCGTCCCGACGTCGTATCCGCGGCGCACACGCATTCGCTTTATGGCAAGGCATGGTCGTCGCTGGGCCGTACGCTCGATCCGCTTACCCAGGACTCGTGCGCGTTCTACCAGGATCACGCGTTGTTCGACGATTTTCGCGGCGTCGTGCTCGATACCGATGAAGGCGCGCGCATCGCCGCCGCGCTCGGCGGACACAAGGCGGTGATTCTGAAGAATCACGGCATTCTCACGGCCGGGCCGAGCGTCGAAGCCGCGGCATGGTGGTACATCGCGCTCGACAACGCGTGTCACGCGCAACTGCTCGCTGAAGCCGCGGGTACGCCGCAGGCTATCCCGCACGATATCGCGACGCTCACGCACGAGCAGGTGGGCCGCGCGGGCGGTGCGCAGTTTGCGTTCCAGAGCCTGCTGGAAGGGCTGGTGGAAGCCGAGTCCGACGTACTCGATTAAAGCTCTGAACCATGTCGCATGACGCGCTTGCAGCGTGCCTGCGGCGCTGGCAAAGGACTAAACAGAATCAGACTATTTGATGCCGACCTTTTGCGACACGACCCACACGACGGGATCGGACATCGAGCACTCTACCGAACTGACTTCGCTCGATGTAATGACTTCAATCGCGCATCCGGTGTGTTTATAAAAGGTGATGTCGTAGACATCGCGCCAAAGGTCTTTGCCGATCTTTTCCGAGGCGATCCGCACCGCCGTGGTCATCGAGTCGTCGAGTTGGACCGGATCCGTGATACGGACGTTTTTCAGAATGAGCGGTGTTATGTTTTTCGGCCAACTCGCGCATTGCAAAGGCGAACCGGCGAAGCACAGGGCAGGAGCTGCCAGCACGGCCAAGTTCGCGGCGGCCCTCACAGCGACACCGTGATCGTATGATCGCCGCTTTCCCAGATGTGCCGGCGCGTGACGATGTTGACGATCACGCAGCCGCCGGACACCGGCAGGGATCTCGTCTTGCTCGATTCGACCTGGACTTTGGCGATAGATCCACGGCATCCGGTCACTTCATTTCCAGTTGGGGGTCGCGATATTACCGACTCCGGTGTCTAAAAATAGGATTGCCATATTTTTTACAAATAAGCATGGGCTGCTCACCTGTTTGAGCGATTGCTGGCTCTGCAGCGTCTGGGGTTTGATGGGCCTGCCGCGTGGCGCGGAAATTGCTCGGCATTCCCGTATCGCCGAAGACGGCGTGCCGCAGGAAAACCACGCGGCAAAACGGCTCGACGCCGGCAGCGTGGATGCCGTGCCTCCGGGCAGCGGCGATATTCACCGCGTGAGGAACGTTTTTGGTGACCGTACGTCGATCGGCATTCACGTGTACGGTGCAAATATCGGTGCGGTGAAACGGTCCGTCCAGGCAGGCGGCGCCGCGCGAAAACTTTTATCTCCGGCGATGCGAACGACGTGTTGCCGAATATCTGGAATGTTGTGAAGGAGTCCCCGATCTCATGAGTTTCGTTCAGGCATTTCGTACCCGATCATTCGAAGATGTGCGCTACGCGCTGCTCGAGCACGAGGAAATCGCGCTCGTCGATGTGCGCGAGGAAGATCCCCACGCCCGCAGTCATCCGCTTTTTGCAGCCAATCTGCCGCTCTCGCGGCTCGAACTCGACGCGCCGGTGCGCTTGCCGCGCCAGGCCGTGCCGATTGTGGTGTTCGACGCCGGCGAAGGGTTCGCCGAGCGCGCCGCGCGCCGTTTGAGCGAGCTGGGCTATACCGACGTCGCCCTGCTCGAAGGCGGTTTGCAAGGTTGGCGCGAGGCCGGCGGCGAGTTGTTCCAGGACGTCAACGTGCCGAGCAAGGCGTTTGGCGAACTGGTGGAAAGCGAGCGCCATACGCCGTCGCTCGCCGCGCCGCAAGTGCAGGCGCTGCTCGATCACGAAGCCGACGTGGTGGTGCTCGACGCGCGCCGCTTCGACGAATACCAGACCATGAATATTCCCGGTAGCGTCAGCGTGCCCGGCGCGGAACTGGTGCTGCGCGCGCGCCAGCTTGCGCCGGACCCGGCGACGCGGATCATCGTCAATTGCGCGGGGCGCACGCGCAGCATCGTCGGCGCGCAGTCGCTGATCAACGCGGGCGTGCCGAATCCGGTGGCGGCGCTGCGTAACGGCACGATCGGCTGGACGCTGGCCGGCCAGGCGCTCGCGCACGGCAGTTCGCGCCGCTTCGACGCGGTGGTCGACGATCAGCTGCGTCTGGCCGCTGCCGATTCCGCGCGCGCGGTGGCGGATCGCGCCAGGGTGGGCCGCACTTCGCGCGACGAAGCGCGCCGCTGGGCTGGCGAAGCGGTCCGCAGCGTGTATCGCTTCGACGTGCGCACGCCCGAAGAATACGAAGCGGGGCACGTGCCAGGCTTTCGCAGCGCGCCGGGCGGCCAGCTCGTGCAGGAAACCGACATGTTCGCGCCGGTGCGCGGCGCGCGCGTGATTCTCGCGGACAACGACGGCGTGCGCGCCAACATGACCGCGTCGTGGCTCGCGCAGATGAACGTCGACGTGTATGTGGTGGATGGTCTGACGGCTGCGGACTTTGGCGAAAAAGGCGCGGCGCCCGCCGCCCGCCATGCGCCCACGCCGCCCGACGTCGACGAAATCTCTCCGGCCGGGCTGCGCACGCTGCTGCAATCGCCGGGCACCGCCGTGCTTGATTTCAGCGACAGCGCGAACTACGTGAAGCGGCATATCCCCGGCGCGTGGTTCGTGATTCGCGGCGAACTCGAGAAGGCGTTGCTCAAGCTGCCGGATGCGCAGCGTTACGTGCTCACCGGTGGCAACAATCTGCTCGCGCGCTTCGCCGCGCCCGAGGTCGCGGCCTTGACCGGCAAGCCGGTGCAGGTGCTGGGCGGCGGCACGGCGGCGTGGATCGAAGCCGGCTTGCCGGTCGAGAGCGGCGAGACGCGCCTCGCATCACCGCGCATCGACCGTTACCGGCGTCCTTACGAGGGCACGGATAACGCGCGTGAAGCGATGAATGCGTATCTGGAATGGGAGTATGGTCTTGTTGCCCAACTCGCGCGCGACGGTACGCACGGGTTTCGCGTGATCTGACCGGCTTGGCCGAACCGGGCCGACCGATGCGACGACTCATGCTGTGTCATGTTTTCTTTCGCATTCCGATCTGTTCTGCGACATACGTTGTCCAGAACGTCTGGCGTTGCGGCGCTTGCGGCGTCAGCATTGCTGCGCGCCGAGCCTTAGATGTTGCAGGCGGCGGGGCGCTCGGCCTTCGAGTCGATTGCGCGTGAGGCGGTTGCGACGTCGGCGCCGGTCTGAAGCCGTGGCTACCACCGGCGAATCATCTGCCGATTCGGTGTAAACGCGCTCTCGTCTAAATCGGCCAATCCGTTTAGATTAGCTGCACTTGGAAGGCTTATCGAGGGACCAGGGCGGCCAATCAAGCAGCGGTTTGCCATTCCGGCGATAGCGCGAGGTGAGCAGCCAAGGTTGCTCACTGCTTCGTCCGGGACCAGACCGCTGCGCGTCGTCCGCGGTGCTTCTTTTCCAGGCGGCCAGATGGCCGCTTTCACCGACCGTATCGGCCGACCTGGCGACGCTTTGCACAGCGTCGCTTTTTTGCTTGTGGCGCCGGTTTTCACGTGGTTCGCCGCGTGGCCTCGCACCGCCTCCGCCTCCGCCGCCTCTGCCTTCGCCATCTCGGCCTTCGCTACCGCTACCGCGTTGTTCGACGGCGCACACGCCGTGCCGCGCCCGCTCGCGGTTTTGCCCGTGCGCGGTTATCCTGTAGTAGACACTACACAACGGGATGCAGGCGTTCGCGGCCTGCATCCGTAGAGGAAATTCGCTGTGAGCCTGAAATTGCTGACTGTCGCCATGCTGGCCACGTGCGTTGCGCTGACCGGTTGCGACGACCAACAGAGCGAGCGCGCCGTGCAAAAACTCAAGGAATTCTTCAATGCCGTCAAACCGGACGCTTTATTGCTCAAGGACATGACGCCGGGCGTCACGACCGAAGCGCAGATCCGCGGCCAGATGGGCAAGCCGGAAACCGAGCGCACCTTCACCGACGGCTCGAAACGCTTTGAATATCCGCGCGGCCCGCAAGGCCTGAATACATACATGGTCGACATCGATCGCGACGGTAAATTGCAGGCCATCACCCAGGTGCTGACGGCGGCCAACTTCGCGAAGATCCGCATCGGCATGAGCGAGGACGAAGTGCGCCGCCTGCTCGGCAAGCCCGGTCAGGTCGCGGTGTTTCCGCTCAAGCCGGAGACGGTGTGGAGCTGGAAGTGGCGCGAAGGCGGCGTGACCGAAGAAGGGATTTTCAACGTGCATTTCGACCAGTATCAGAAGGTGTACACGACATCGCGTTCCGACGTGAATCGTGGGCGATAGAAGATAGAAAGCGGGGAAGAAGATGATACGTCGACGTCGATACAGCCGGATCGGGCTGGTGTTGGGGGGCGGCGCCGCGCGCGGCTGGGCGCATATCGGCGCGATTCGCGCGCTGCACGATGCGGGCATCAGGCCCGACGTGGTCTGCGGCACGTCGATCGGCGCGCTGGTGGGCGCGGTTTACGCAAACGGCGACCTCGACTGGCTCGAGGAGTGGGTCTCGCGGCTCACGTGGCAGACGGTCGTGCGCCTGCTCGATCTGCGCTTTTCCGGCGGCCTGCTCGGCGGACGCAAGGTGATCCAGCTGTTCGCCGACAAGTTCGACGGCCGTTCGATCGCCCAGTTGAACATGCCGTTCGCAGCGGTCGCCACTGAACTCGATTCAGGCCGTGAAAGCTGGTTGCAGGACGGCAGCGTGGTTGAGGCGGTACGCGCCTCGATTGCGATTCCCGGCATTTTCACGCCCGTGTGGCACAACGGCGTCTGGCTGGTGGACGGCGGCCTGAGCAACCCGGTGCCGGTTTCGGTGGCGCGCGGCATGCGCGCGGACTGCGTGATCGCCGTCGATCTGAACAACGATATTCTGAACGGCCGCGATTTCGGCGGCGCGGTGGTCGATACGCCGGCCATCGATCCGGCGGCGCCGCAGGCGGTCGCGCTGCGCCGCAACGGCAAGCCCTGGCCGCGCTGGCTCGCGCCCGCCGAAGGGCGCGCCACGGACGACGTGCGCGTGCCGCCCGCGCCGAGCGCACGCGTGCCGTCCATGCTGAGTTCGATCGCGCAGAGTATCGACATCATGCAGGTGCGGATCACGCGCAGCCGTCTGGCGGGCGAACCGGCGGACATCCTGATTCAGCCGCGCCTGGGCGGCATGGGGATTTTCGACTTTCACCGCGCGGCGCCGGCCATCGAGGAAGGGCGCGCGGCGGTGGAACATATGCTGCCGGCGATTCGGGCAAGGTTGGGGGTCGATTAGGGCGTTCCGAGCGCCCGCCGTCTATCGAAAAAGCGACCCGAAACTTGCTAAAACGCGGCAGCGCTTACCGTGCGGCAGCCGCGTTGCAAACCCGATTTCCCCGCAAAACCAAGCCCTGCAAGCCGCGCACAGCGCTAAAGCACGCTCTGCTGCATCGCAGCAAAACTCCCCCGCGCCTTTGAGAATTTAATTTTCGCTTGCGAGACTCCGCGCCATGCCGGACGAGTGGGGCTGACACGAGCCGACGCCGTCCGGCACATCCTCAAACAACCTGGATGGAGACGCGCGTGTTCCTATATGGCTTTGGTCCGGTGCTGCTGGCGGGCACGATCCAGACGATCGAGCTGTCCGTCCTGTCGCTGGCGGCCGCCGTGCTGCTCGGCCTCGCGGGCGCGGCGGCGAAACTCTCGTTCAACCGCCCGCTGCGCGCAATCGCAACCGGCTATACGACGCTGATCCGCTCGGTGCCCGACCTCGTTCTGATGCTGCTGCTGTTCTACAGCATCCAGATCGCGGTCAACGATCTCACTGACGCGCTGAATCTGCCGCAGTTCGATATCGATCCGTTCGTGGCCGGCGTGCTGACACTCGGCTTCATTTATGGCGCGTACTTCACCGAGACTTTCCGCGGCGCGTTTCTGGCCGTGCCGCGCGGCCAGCTCGAAGCGGGCAGTGCGTACGGCATGAGCGGCGCTCGCGTGTTCACGCGCATCCTGTTCCCGCAGATGATGCGTTTCGCGCTGCCGGGCATCGGCAACAACTGGCAGGTGCTGGTGAAGGCCACCGCGCTGGTGTCGATCATCGGTCTCGCCGACGTGGTCAAAGCCGCGCAGGACGCCGGCAAAAGCACCTTCAACATGTTCTTCTTCATCCTGATCGCCGCGCTGATCTATCTGGCGATCACGACCGTGTCGAATCTCGTGCTGATCTGGCTGGAAAAGCGCTATTCGATCGGCGTGCGGCACGCGGAGCTCTGAGACCATGATCGATATCCTCAATCAATTCTGGCGCGCGTTCCTCTACTGGGACGGCCAGCGCATGTCGGGTCTCGCGGTCACGCTGTGGCTGCTGGTGGCGTCGGTCGGGATCGGTTTCTGCGCGGCGATTCCGCTGGCGGTGGCGCGCGTGTCGAAGAAGCGCTGGCTCTCCACGCCCGTGCGTCTTTACACTTACGTGTTTCGCGGCACGCCGCTGTACGTGCAACTGCTGCTGATCTATACGGGCATGTACAGCCTCGAATTCGTGCGCTCGCAGCAATTGCTGGACGCGTTTTTCCGCAGCGGTTTTCACTGTGCGATTCTCGCCTTCGCATTGAACACCTGTGCGTACACCACGGAGATTTTCGCCGGCGCGATCCGTTCGACCTCGCACGGCGAAGTGGAAGCGGCGCGCGCCTACGGCATGAGCTGGTTCACGATGTACCGCCGCATTGTGATACCGTCCGCGCTGCGCCGGGCCTTGCCGTTGTACAGTAACGAAGTGATCCTGATGCTGCATGCCACCACGGTCGCCTTCACGGCCACGGTGCCGGACATCCTGAAAGTGGCGCGCGACGCGAATTCGGCCACTTACCAGTCGTTCGACG
Source organism: Paraburkholderia sp. USG1 (assembly GCF_031570135.1). NCBI lineage: Bacteria > Pseudomonadati > Pseudomonadota > Betaproteobacteria > Burkholderiales > Burkholderiaceae > Paraburkholderia > Paraburkholderia sp. USG1. The sequence continues at coordinate 160,017 of NZ_JAMWXW010000011.1, forward strand.
CGTTTGGCCTCGCGGCGCTGATTTACCTGGTGGTGTCGTTCGCGCTGGTGGCGCTGTTTCGCCGCGCCGAGCGTCATTGGCTGGGATATCTCGCGGTGCGCACGCATTGAGACGCGCCGTGTTGGCAGTGGGCGGCGGTTTGCGCGGGCGCCGTCATGAAGATCGATCCGTATTTTCAAAGGGAGAGCATCTTGCTCCACACGACTCAAACCGAAGCTTGCAAGCTCGCCGTACAGGACATCCATAAGCGCTACGGCGACAACGAAGTGCTCAAGGGCGTGTCGCTCAACGCGAACAAGGGCGACGTGATCAGCATCATCGGCGCGAGCGGGTCGGGCAAGAGCACCTTCCTGCGCTGCATCAATTTTCTCGAACGGCCGAACGCCGGGCAGATCGTCGTGGACGGCGAAGCGGTGAAGACGAAAACCGATCGCGCCGGCAATCTCGAAGTCGCGGATCACAAGCAGTTGCAGCGCATCCGCACGAAGCTCGCGATGGTGTTCCAGCACTTCAACCTGTGGGCGCACATGAACGTGATCGAGAACATCGTCGAAGCGCCGATTCATGTGCTCGGCTTGCCGCGGCGCGAAGCGGAAGAGCGCGCGCGTGAGTACCTCGAGAAGGTCGGCCTCGCGCCGCGCCTCGAAAAGCAGTATCCGTCGCATCTGTCGGGCGGTCAGCAGCAGCGTGTGGCGATTGCCCGCGCGCTCGCCATGAACCCCGACGTCATGCTGTTCGACGAGCCGACTTCCGCGCTCGACCCCGAACTGGTCGGTGAAGTGCTGAAGGTCATGCAGAAGCTCGCCGAAGAAGGCCGCACGATGATCGTCGTCACGCACGAAATGGGTTTCGCGCGCAACGTGTCGAACCATGTGATGTTCCTGCATCAAGGCCGCACCGAAGAAGAGGGCTTGCCCGCGGAAGTCCTGAGCGCGCCGCGCAGCGAACGGCTCAAGCAGTTCCTGTCCGGCAGCCTGAAGTAACGCGCGGCTCGCGCCGTAGCGTTTGATCCCGTCAGCGATGGCCCGCACGTCCAGCCCTGCTCGCACCACGCAAGTCGCCATCGTCGCGTTGCCGCCCGTGTCCATGTCGGGCGTCGGGCCGATTGTCGATGCGCTCAATCTCGCCAATGAAATCGACGGCCGCGCGCTGTACCGCGTGCAGGTGTGTTCGTGGGACGGCCGCGCGGTGCCGCTTTCGGGCGGCGCGCACTGGGCCGCCGACGCCGCCTTCGGCGATGCGATCTCCTGCGACTGGCTGATCATCGTCAGCGAGCGGTTCCAGCAGTTCGCCGACTATCGCCTCTTTCTGGCCAGCCTGTCGCGCGTCGGCCAGCGCACGCCGCTCGTCACCGGGATTCACCACGGCGTATGGTGGCTCGCTATGGCCGGGCAGTTGTCCGGCTACCGCGTGAGCGTCAACTGGGAAACCTATCAGCAGTTCTCCGAGCAGTTCGAACGCTCCATCGTCACGCAACAGATCTTCGAAATCGACCGCGATCGCGCGACCTGCGCGGGCGGTCAGGCAACCGTCGACTTCATGCTGGCGATGATCGGCCGCGAGCACGGTCCCGAACTCGCGGATCGCATTGCCGACACGCTCGGCGTGGGCGCATTGCGCGCGGGTGAGGAGCGTCAGCGTATTCCGTTCGTGACCGCGCCGGGCGAGCGCCACCCGCGTCTGAACGACGCATTGCTGCTGATGGAAGCGAATATCGAGGATCCGCTTACCACCGATGAGATCGCGGGTCTGGTCGGCGTGTCGCGGCGGCAGTTGGAACGTCTGTTTCGCCAGTATCTCGGCTCGATGCCGTCCAAATACTACCTGGGGCTGCGGCTTTCGAAAGCGCGCACGCAATTGCAGCGCACCAGCAAATCGGTGGTGCAGATCAGTCTGGCTTGCGGGTTTTCGTCGGCGGCGCACTTTTCGAATGCGTACCGCGAACGCTTTGGTGTCACACCGCGCGAGGATCGTCGTAACTGGATCGACAGGCAGACCGGCGCGAGCGGCGCCGCGGCCAGCGAGCCGCGGCCGGGCGCGCTGATCGAGCGGCCGGATCAGGCGGATTGAGGCTTTGCCGAGGCTGCGCGGAAGCTTTGCCGAGGCGCGCTCCGAAGCACGAGATGAAGCGGCGCCGGGCAGAGGCTGATCTACGCAAAGAGGCGTGGTCGGGGGCTGGCGGCACAGCCCGCGCAAAATGCCGCCCGTTCGCGTGGAACCTCATAGAAAGCGTCGCGTATGCGCAAGACGTATTGCGCGCCGTTACCTACACTAGCTGTATCACCTCTCACCTGTAACGAGGATTTGCCATGAACGACCTGACAGTGACACGCCAGACCTTCGACGAAGTCATGGTGCCGGTGTTTTCTCCCGCCGCCTTCGTGCCGGACCGCGGTCTCGGCTCACGCGTCTGGGATACGCAGGGCCGCGACTATATCGACTTCGCCGGCGGCATCGCTGTCACCGCGCTCGGTCATGGGCATCCCGAACTGCTGAAAGTGCTGCACGAGCAGGGCGGCAAGCTGTGGCATATCGGCAATGGCTACACCAACGAGCCGGTGCTGCGTCTGGCCAAACGCCTCGAAGAGCTGACGTTCGCCGACCGCGCATTCTTCGCCAACTCGGGTGCGGAAGCGAATGAAGCCGCGTTGAAGCTGGCGCGCCGCGTCGCGTTCGATCGCCACGGCGCGGATAAATTCGAAATCGTCTCGTTTACGCAGTCGTTCCACGGCCGCACGTTTTTCACGGTGAGCGTCGGCGGGCAGCCGAAGTATTCGGAAGGCTTCGGCCCGGTGCCGGCCGGCATCACCCACTTGCCGTACAACGACATCGAAGCGGCGAAAAAAGCCATCGGCGCGCAAACCTGCGCGGTGATCGTCGAGCCGATTCAGGGCGAAGGCGGCGTGATCCCGGCGGATCCGGCGTTCCTCAAGGCGCTGCGCGAAGCCTGCGATCAGCACGGCGCACTGCTGATTTTTGACGAGGTACAAACGGGTGTGGGCCGCAGCGGCTATTTCTACGCGTACCAGGAAACCGGCGTGACCCCGGACATCCTGACCACGGCCAAGGCGCTCGGCAACGGCTTCCCGATCGGCGCGATGCTGACCACCAACGAACTGGCCGCGTATTTCAAGGTCGGCGTGCATGGCACGACATACGGCGGCAATCCGCTGGGCGCGGCGATCGCCGAAAAGGTGGTCGAGCTGATCAGTGATCCGAAGCTGCTCGAAGGCGTGGGTTCGCGCAGTGAAGCGCTGAAAGGCCATCTGGCGAAGCTGAACGAACGCTTTGGCCTGTTCACGGAAGTGCGCGGCCGTGGGCTGCTGATCGGTGCGGAACTGACCGCCGCATTCAAGGGCCGCGCGAAAGATTTCGTTACCGCCGCCGGCCAGCATGGCGTGATCATGCTGATGGCCGGTCCTGACGTGCTGCGGTTCGTGCCGTCGCTGATCATGCCGCTCGACGATATGAACGAAGGCTTCGCGCGTCTGACCAGGGCGATCGAGGGCATTGTCGGCGCGAAGGCCGAAGCGGCGTCGCACTGAGCCACAGCATTGATCACGCGTCACATTCAACAGGAACGATGATGCTCTTCGTACGCCCAGGCCGCCTCGCCGATCTCGATGCGCTCGAGCATATGGCGCGCACCGCGCAACCGGTGCTGCATTCCCTGCCGCACGACCGGCGTGCGCTCGAAGCGCGCGTCGCATTGTCGGAAGACTCGTTTCGCGCGGAGGTCGATTTTCCGGGCGAGGAGTTCTATCTGTTCGTGCTCGAAGATGCGTCAAGCGGCAAGCTGATGGGTACGGCGAGCATCGTCGCCGCAGCCGGTTACTCGGACCCGTTCTACGCGTTTCGCAACGACGCGCTGATTCACGCATCGCGCGAACTGCATGTGAATCGCAAGATTCACGCGCTGACCATGTCGCATGAGCTAACCGGCAAGAGCCGCCTCGCCGGCTATTACATCGATCCGTCGCTGCGGGGCGACGCCGCCGCGCATCTGATGTCGCGCGCACGGATGATGTATATCGCCGCCAATCGCAAGCGCTTCACGTCCGAGGTGTTTTCGCTGCTGCTCGGCGTCACCGACGAGAACGGCGTTTCGCCATTCTGGGAAGCGGTGGGGCGCAAGTTCTTCGGCCGCGACTTCGCGGACATCGAAATCGAATCGGGTGGCCGCAGCCGCACGTTTATCGCCGAAGTAATGCCCACCTATCCCATCTATGTGCCGTTGCTGCCGGAGGCGGCGCAGCGTGTGCTCGGCGAGCCGGATTCGAAGGCCTTGCTCGCGTATGACATTCATCTCGAAGAAGGCTTCGAGACCGATCGCTATGTCGACATTTTCGACGCGGGTCCGGTGCTGACCGCACAAGTGGATCGCAGCGCCTGTGTCACGCGCAACGAAACGCGCGTGGTGCATGAGAACGATGCGGCCGCTAACGGCTCGACGTATCTGATCGCGCATAACGCCGCCGACGGCGAGTTCCGCTGCGTGCTCGGCGAACTGGCGGCGGGCAAAGCGGCCGCCGCGCCGTTGCCGCACGCGGCGCGCGCCGTGCTCGGCGTAGAGGAGGGCGACACGGTGCGCTGCGTGCCGCTGCACGCGTCGCAGCAGGATGAACAATCGGGAGAGGCACGATGATCGTCGTTCGCGTTGTGCAACGAGGCGATGTGGACGCGCTGATGCGGCTCGCGCAGGAAACCGGCCCAGGCCTCACCACCTTCAAGCCTGACCGCGATGCACTCGCGGCACGCGTGGAACGCGCGCGCCGCACGATGGAAGACAAGGCCGAGCCGTATGAAGCCGGCTACTTCTTCGTGATGGAAGACACCGATACCGGCGACGTGGCCGGTGTGTGCGGAATCGAAACAGCGGTAGGCCTGCAACAGCCGTTCTACAACTATCGCGTGAGCACGGTGGTGCACGCGAGCCAGGATCTCGGGATCTGGACGCGCATGCGCGCGCTGAACATCTCGCACGACCTGACGGGTTACGCGGAAGTGTGCTCGCTGTTCCTCAGCCCGCGTTATCGCACGAGCGGCGTGGGCGGCTTGCTGTCGCGTTCGCGCTTCATGTTTCTCGCGCAGTTTCGCGAGCGCTTTCCGCAGCGTCTGTGCGCGGAATTGCGCGGCCATTTCGATGCGGAAGGCAGCTCGCCGTTCTGGCGCGCGGTCGGCTCGCATTTCTACCAGATCGATTTCAACGCGGCGGACTATCTGAGTTCGCACGGCCGCAAGGCGTTTCTCGCCGAGCTGATGCCGCGCTATCCGGTGTATGTCGAGTTGTTGCCGGAAGAGGCGCAGGACTGCGTCGGCCTCACGCATAGCGACACGATTCCGGCGCGCCGTATGCTCGAAGCAGAAGGGCTGCGCTACGAGAATCACGTCGATATCTTCGATGCGGGTCCGGTGCTCGAATGCCATATCGCCGATTTGCGCACGGTGCGCGAGAGCGTGGTGGTGCCGGTCGAAATCGGCGAATCGGGAGCGCCGCAAGATGGGCGGAAGTCGATGGTATCGAATACATCGTTGGGCGATTTTCGCGTCGGCGTGGTGGCGGGCGTGCCGCAGGACGGTGTGTTCCGCCTGAGCGCGGCCGAGGCCTCGGCACTCGACGTCAAGGCGGGCGACCTCGTGCGCGTGCTGCCGCAGAAACACAAACAGGGATGATCATGAGCGAGCTTTTCATCGGCGGCGAATGGGCCGCCGGCACAGGACCCGCATTCGCGTCGCACAACCCGGGCACGGGCGCGGCGGTGTGGGAAGGCAACAGCGCGTCGGCTGACGACGTGGACCGTGCGGTGCGCAGCGCGCGCCGTGCGTTTGCCGCCTGGTCGGCGTTGAGTCTCGACGAGCGTTGCGCGGTAGTGCGCCGCTTCGCTGCGCTCGTCACCGAACGCAAGGAGGCGCTGGCCGAAGCGATCGGCCGTGAAACCGGCAAGCCGTTGTGGGAAGCGCGCACGGAAGCCGCTTCGATGGCGGCCAAGGTCGAGATTTCGATTCAGGCCTATAACGAACGCACTGGCGAAAAGCGCTCGGCGATGGCGGACGGCACGGCCGTGTTGCGGCATCGTCCGCATGGCGTGGTGGCCGTGTTCGGGCCGTATAACTTTCCTGGACATTTGCCGAACGGCCATATCGTGCCGGCGCTGATCGCGGGCAATGCGGTCGTGTTCAAGCCGTCCGAACTCGCGCCCGGCGTGGCCGCGCTCACCGTGCAGATCTGGCGTGACGCCGGTTTGCCGGCAGGCGTGCTGAACCTCGTGCAGGGCGAGAAAGACACCGGCATTGCGTTGGCGAATCACCGGCAGATAGACGGCCTGTTCTTCACAGGTAGTTCGGATACCGGAACATTGCTGCACAAGCAGTTCGGCGGCCGCCCCGAGATCGTGCTGGCGCTGGAAATGGGCGGCAACAATCCGCTCGTGATCGGACCGGTGGCCGATGTCGATGCCGCTGTACATCACACGATCCAGTCGGCGTTTCTGTCGGCAGGCCAGCGTTGCACGTGTGCGCGCCGTATTTTCGTGCCGAACGACGCAGCCGGCGATCGTTTCATGGAGCGCTTCACCGAAGTCACCTCGCGCATCACGGTCGGCGAATATAACGCCGATCCGCAACCGTTCATGGGCGCGGTGATTTCGGCGCGCGCGGCGTCGCGTCTCGTCGCCGCGCAGGAACGCTTGCTGGCTGACGGCGCCAAAGCATTGCTGAAGATGGAGCAACGCGATCCGAAGCTCGGCTTCGTCACGCCCGCGATTCTCGACGTCACGAACGTGGCGAATCTGCCGGACGAAGAACACTTCGGTCCTTTGGCGCAGATCATCCGCTACGGCAGCTTTAACGAAGCGCTGGAACAGGCCAACGACACCGAGTTCGGCCTCTCGGCGGGCCTCCTCGCCGACGACGAAGCGCTCTGGGTGCACTTCCAGCGCACCATCCGCGCGGGCATCGTCAACTGGAACCGGCCGACCAACGGCGCCTCGTCGGGCGCGCCGTTCGGCGGTCCGGGCCGCTCGGGCAATCACCGGCCGAGCGCGTACTACGCTGCCGACTACTGCGCGTTCCCGATGGCTTCCGTCGAAAGCGCGCAACTGCAAATGCCCGCGAGCGTCTCGCCGGGCCTTCAATTCTAAGGATCGACGATGCAAGCCACTGAAGCCAATTTCGACGGCCTGGTCGGCCCGACCCACAACTACGCGGGGCTCTCGTTCGGCAACGTCGCGTCGCAGAACAACGAGAAGTCGGTTGCGAATCCGAAGGCAGCGGCCAAACAGGGCCTGCGCAAGATGAAGCAACTGGCCGATCTCGGCTTTCATCAGGGCGTGTTGCCGCCGCAGGAGCGTCCGTCGATGCGTCTGTTGCGCGAGCTCGGTTTTTCCGGCGACGACGCAACGGTGATCGCGCGCGTGGCGCGAGACGCGCCCGAGTTGCTCGCCGCGGCAAGTTCGGCTTCGGCAATGTGGACCGCGAACGCGGCGACCGTGAGTCCGTCCGCCGATACGCACGACGGCCGCGTGCATTTCACGCCGGCCAATCTGTGCAGCAAGCTGCACCGCGCGATCGAACACGAATCGACGCGCCGCACGTTGCGCACGATTTTCAACGACGCCGACCGTTTCGTGGTGCACGAGGCATTGCCCGGCACGCCCGCGCTCGGCGACGAAGGCGCGGCGAATCACACGCGCTTTTGCGAGGAATACGGCGCGCGTGGCGTCGAATTCTTCGTGTATGGCCGCAGCGAGTATCGTCGCGGACCCGAGCCGAAGCGCTTCCCGGCGCGTCAAAGCTTCGAGGCGAGCCGCGCGGTGGCGCACCGTCATGGCCTCGCCGACGCGGCCACGGTGTACGCGCAGCAGAACCCCGACGTGATCGACGCCGGTGTGTTCCACAACGACGTGATCGCGGTCGGCAATCGCAACACGCTGTTCTGTCATCAGTTTGCGTTCGTCGAACAGAACGCGGTGTACGACGAATTGCGCGCGAAACTCTCCGGCCTGAAAGCCGGCTTCAACGTGATCGAAGTGCCGGACGCTCAGGTGAGCGTTGCCGATGCGGTCAGTTCGTATCTGTTCAACAGCCAGTTGCTGACGCGGCCGGAGGGCAAGCAGGTGCTGGTGGTGCCGCAGGAATGCCGCGAAAACCCGCGCGTGGCCGCTTACCTCGACGACCTGACCGCGCGCACGGGCCCGATCGACGACGTGCTGGTGTTCGATCTGCGCGAAAGCATGAAGAACGGCGGCGGCCCGGCATGCCTGCGTCTGCGTGTGGTGCTCGACGACGCGGAACGCGCGGCGGTGACACAAGGCGTGTGGATCGACGACGCGTTGTTCGGCCGTCTGGATGCGTGGATCGAGAAACATTATCGCGACCGTCTCGCACCGGCCGATCTGACCGATCCGCATCTGCTCGCCGAGTCGCGCACCGCACTCGACGAACTGACGCAGATTCTCGGCCTGGGTTCGCTGTATGACTTCCAGCGCTGAACGCGGCATGCCGGTTTCGCTGCTCGACGATTTTCTCGCTTATACGCTGGCCGGTACGCGGCCGGCCGCGCATGAAGCACAGGGCACGTGTGCTGGCGGCGTGCGCTGGTCGTGGCTGGACGATGGCGTACTGCTGATGGAGCCCGCGGCGCCGGAAGAGGGCATACGCAGTGTGCTCGTCTCCGCCGGCGTGCATGGCGACGAAACCGCGCCGATCGAACTGCTCGCGTTTCTCGTGCGCGACATCGCGCATGGCACCGCGGCGCTGACCTGCCGCCTGCTGGTGATTCTCGGCAACGTCGACGCAATGCGCGAAGCGTGCCGTTATCGCGACGACGATCTGAACCGGCTCTTCGGCGGCCGTCATCTGCAGGTGCCGCAGAGCCGCGAGGCGCCGCGTGCGGCGGCGCTGGAGCGCGCCGCCACGCAGTTTTTCGGGGCGGCGCCGGACGATCCCGGCGCGCGCTGGCATATCGACATGCACACGGCTATCCGCGCGTCCGCCTTCGAGCAATTCGCGTTGCTGCCACATACCGGCAAGCCGTTTTCGCGCGCGATGTTCGAGTGGCTCGGCGAGGCGCGCATCAGTGCGGTGCTGTTGCACACCACCAAAGGCAACACGTATTCGCATTTCACCGCGCAGGCATGTGGCGCACAAGCGTGCACGCTGGAACTCGGCAAGGTGCGTCCGTTCGGGCAGAACGATCTGACGCGTTTCGCGGGAGCCGATCATGCGGTGCGGCACCTCGTGGCCGGCATGCGCGGCGGGGTGAGCGCGCATATGCCGAGGGCGTTTACGGTAATCGACCAGATCACCAAACAGAGCGAAGCATTCGAATTACTGGTCGCGGCCGACGTCGCGAATTTCACGCCGTTCGCAAAAGACACGGTGCTCGCGCGCGATGGCGATTATCGCTATGTCGTGCGTCACGACGAGGAGCGTCTCGTGTTTCCGAACGCGACGGTCAAGCCCGGTTTGCGCGCCGGCCTGATGGTCATCGAAACGACGCAGGACACGCTCTCGAAGCTCGTGTAGTCCACACAGGAGCCCGCGACCGTGCGCGCGGGTTTGCCTGAACGCGACATTTATTTACAGCTTCACACCTTCGGCTCACGGCGTTCGCTCCACGACGCGCCGGGCGGCGCGCCCGCAGGGGCGGCAAACGCAGCCTGTACAATCGCGGCCTCGCGGCTGTTGCGCTGCATCACGCCGGCCGCACGAGTTTGAATCGCATTTTTGGCGCGGCAATCATGCTTGCCCGGATTCGGCTCCGTCTTGTTCAATACCGTAGAGGAACACCCGTAATGAAGATGAATTGGCGAAACATGGCCGCGCTCGCGTTGTTCGCGGCGGCAACGGCCACGGCCGGCACCGCATCGGCTGCGGATATCAAGGAAGTGCATTTCGGCGTCGAGGCGTCGTATGCGCCGTTCGAATCGAAGTCGCCGTCGGGCGAACTGCAAGGTTTCGACATCGACGTCGGCAATGCCGTGTGCGCGAAGCTGAAGGCCAGATGCGTGTGGGTCGAGAACTCGTTCGACGGTCTGATCCCGGCCTTGCAGGCGCGCAAGTTCAACGCCATCAACTCGGACATGACGATCACGGATCAACGCCGCCAGGCGATCGATTTCACCGATCCGATCTACACGATCCCGAATCAGATGATCGCAAAGAAGGGCAGCGGCCTGCTGCCGACGCCAGCTTCGCTCAAGGGCAAGCATGTGGGCGTGCTGCAGGGCACGATTCAGGAAACCTATGCGAAGGCGCGCTGGGCGCCGGCGGGCGTGGACGTCGTGCCGTATCAGACGCAGGACCAGATTTACGCCGACCTCGCTTCGGGCCGTCTCGATGCCGCGTTCCAGGACGCGGAGGCCGCGTCGAAAGGCTTCCTGAAGAAGCCGCAGGGCGCCGGCTTCGACTTTGCCGGTCCGGCCGTCACCGACGAGAAGCTGCTCGGCGCGGGCGTCGGCTTCGGCGTTCGCAAGGGTGACAAGGCATTGAAAGACGCGCTGAACCAGGCGCTGAAGGAACTGAAGGCGGACGGCACGATCGACCGCTTTGCGGCCAGGTACTTCGACGTGAAGGTGGTGTTGAAGTAACGCGCGCCTCGCGCGTTTTCGCTGTATCTGATGGTGCGAATGCAAACGGCCGCGGCCGTTTGCATTCGAGGTGCGAGGCATTAGCACCAGCGTTGGCGCCAGCCAATGGCGCGGCGTGACCGCCGATCGATCAACGCGTGTTCGCTTCCGGTTGATCGAGATAGTCGAACACCACTTCGCCGAGACCGAGCGTCAGATCGGCGATCAGATGGCGCGCCTCCACGACCTCCAGCACCGGCAATGCCGCGACCGGAGCGAGCGCGTGCGGCGCCAGTTCGAGCGCGGCCGGACCGGTCCATGCGCCTTTCAGATCGATGTCCTGCAGGTAGTAGCGCACCAGTTCGCAGATGCGCGGCGTGCCGTCCACATGCGGAATCACCTTGAGCAGGAAGTTCGGCGTTTCGAGGCGTTTTTTCTGCTGCGCGAGATCGAGTTGCCGGTGCTTGTAGCCCATCGTGCCGGTGGCGATGCGCACCGGGCCGTAGTCGAGCGTGCCGACCAGCGTGTCGGTGTGGACGGCGAGCACCGGGTTCGCGAGCTTCTTCGGAAATCCCCACAATTCGCGGCCGCCGGCGATCGGCGGGTGGTCGTCCAGATACATGGCCAGCGTGTAGCCGCCCGCGACGCCCTTGTACGAGACTGGAATCACCTGGCCGCTTTCCGTGTAGTCGCCGAAGCCGGTCGAGTCCGGCATGCGAATGAATTCGTAATGGACCAGCGGCTCGCCGATTTCGAGCGGCTCAGGCACCACGGCGCGCAGTTTGTCGGGATCGGTGCGGTAGGTGATGATCAGAAATTCGCGGTCGATGAACCGGTACGGGCCCATAGGAAATGCCGGACTGGTGATCGGCATCGCGAAGGCATTTGACAGCACGCTTTTGACGTCCATGTTTTCCTCGATGGTTAAACGCGGTTGGAACGCTTCTGCACTGCACAAGAGTATCGGCGATTTCGGGCGGGATTTCTTTCGGACGCGTCTCCAATTATTTCGAGATATTGCTTCATGGACGTGTCCGCGCATGGCGGCGTGAGATAAAATCGCCAGACGCATCGCGGGCATCAGGGGCTTCACGTCTCGGGCCGCGCTGACGGCGCAGCGAAAACCAGAATACTGAAGTAAGCGCCGGGGCGGCGCTCAGCGGGGGGAGCACAATGACCAGCATCGCAATCGAGAAACCGGGCCAGAGTGGCGCCACGGACGATGCGCAATTGAATGCCAGCTTCGCACGACAGCCGATTCTGAATCGGGACGGCATGCTGTGCGGCTATGAGATCAAGGTGCGTGCACCGGAGTGGACCGCGGAGATGGTGGAAGCCGCGCGGACCGCCGCGCACGCGGACAGCGAGATGGACGCCGGGGTCTCGGCGCGCCGCGCGCCGAATCCGGCGCAACTCGTGGCGCAAGCCATCATTCGCGGTTTGCTTCAGGGCGCCGTGCGCGGTGCGCTGACCGGGCATCCGGCCTACGTCGACGTGAGCCGCGAGATGCTGTTCGACGACGCGATCCTGCGGTTGCCTGCCGAGCGCTTCATGCTCGAACTGGCGCCCACGATCGCGGTCGACGAGGCGCTGGTGGCGCGCATCGTCCAGTTGCACGGGCGCCGCTATCGCTTCGTGCTCGACGAGGTGACCCAGCCCAACGAAGCTTTCGCCAAACTGCTGCCGTACGCCGAAGTCGTCAAGATCGATTTCACGCGCGCGTCGCGCGCGCTGCTGCCCAAACTGGCGAGCGTGCTCAAGTCGGCGGGCAAACTGCTGGTCGCCTCGGGCATCGATGCACAAGCCGATTTCGAAACGGCGCACGGACTCGGCTTCGATCGCTTCCAGGGTTACTTCTTCGCGCGCGCCCAGACCTCGACCACGCGCCGCGTCAGCGCGCCGCGCCACGCATTGCTGAATCTGCTGCAACTCCTCTCGGGCGATCCGACCGTCGCGCAGCTCGAAGCTGAACTCAAGCTGAACCCGGTGCTGGTGATGCATCTGATGAAGCTCGCCAATTCGAGTGGCCTCGCCGTCGGCCACAAGGTGACGACGTTGCGCGAAGCGATCAATGCCACCGGCACCAACCGCATCGCCCGTTGGACACAACTGCTGCTCTATGCGGACGGCCGCAAGGTCGCGCTCGAAGACGATCCCTTGCTGCAACTCGCGGCGACCCGCGCGCGCTTCATGGAACTGGCGATCGAGCGCCTGCCCGAAGCCGGCCGCGATGAGGCCGACGCGGCGTTCCTGACTGGCGTGTTCTCATTCGTCGACGCCGTGTTCGGCGGCTCGCTCGAAAGCACCTTGAATGTGCTGACGTTGTCGCGTCCCATCCAGGCCGCGATCCTGCACCGAGAGGGCGTGTTGGGGCTGTTGCTGAGCACGGTCGCCGCATTGGAGCGCGGCGACTGGGATGAGATCGGTACGTTGTGCGCCCATCTCGCGCCGCTCACCGTCGAGGACGTTGCGGCAATGGGGCTGGCGGCAGGCGCATGGGCCGGTGTCGCAGACCGCAGCGCGGAAGGACTGGAAAGAATCGAGGATTGAAGCCGGCGGTCCGGCAGCGGGCCGCGGTATGCGGCGCGTGCCGGCCCCCTGGCGAGCCTGACCCGACTTCAACGTGGCGTCGGGCAAATACAGAACTGGTGAGAGTGAAGCGGCGCGATCAACGATCACGCCAGGTCTTCACATCGTCTCCATTTCCCGCATCTGCCCCAGGCCGAAAAAACGGCCTAACTCCCTCGCCAGTTCATTCAACACGCTCATTTCTTTCTGTGAGATGCGGCGTGGCTCCTGACTATGCGACCAGTCGCCGTATAAAAGCGCGACCGTGGTGTCGCTTTCGTCGACGACCGGCAGCAGCACGAAGGCGCGGGCGTCGTCGAATGAGCGGCGGAACCATTCGGGTAGCCGCGCGACCATCTTCGGATCGCGCGCGTTCTCGATGAAGATGCCCACCGAGTTGGCGATCGCCAGATGAAACACGTCGGGCTCGAAGGCGGTGTTGAAGGTTAGTTTGGGCAACGCCGCGTCGATCTTCGGACCGAGTCCGAGGCGCGCCTTGAAGGTGCCGTTGCTGTGCTTGACGAACACCACCGTGCGCGCAAAGCCCAGACCGGCCAGCAGGGTTTCGGCGGCCATCGCCAGCGCCGGCGCGAGCGGGCTGCCTTCGGGCAGGCCGCGCAGATCTTTGACCCCGACCGCGATGCGCGCCTCGGGATTGAGCGCCTCGCGCGCGATCGCGTCCGCGTTGGCGCGCAACTCGACGATTTCGCGCATCACGCCGTCGCCACCTTCCTCGCGGGCGAGCGCGACGCTCATGTCGAGCAGCACTTCGGCGTCGGTGTTCAGCGCGCCGCTATATTCCTGCGCCAGCGCGGCGATGCGTTGCTCGCGCTCCCAGTCGGGCGTGTTCTGCTGGGTGAGCACGTCGGCGACCGCCGTCGAGTAATTGGTGATGGCGCGCAGCCACTGCACCTGGCGCGGCTGCGTGACGTCCTGCGGGTCGAACTCGCCCATGCCGGAGCGGATCATGTCGGGCAGGCGCCAGCGCACGGCGGCTTCGGCGCCGATTTCGTCGAATGTCACGCCGAGCACCAGCACGCAGGCCTCGGCTTCGAGCGTGCCGCTCTCGATGTGACGGCGAATCTGATCCCATTCGGCGTCGAGATAGAACACCACCAGCAGCTTGCCGATCTGCCGCATCAGCGTGCAGACCACGGCTTCCTCGCCGGCGCGCAGATCGCCGCGCTCGGTCAACTTGCGGGCGACACAGCCCGACAGCAGCGTGCGGTTCAGTTCGAGCTTCGCGTCGATGCGGCGCGGCGCGCTGGCGTGAAAGTGATCGACGATTTTCAGGCCGACCACGAGATGGCCGACCGCGTCCATGCCGAGCACCATCAGCGCGCGCGATACGGTCGTGATGTTGCCGCCGAACGCCATGTACATGGCCGAATTGGCGAGCCGCAGCACCTTTTGCGTGAGGGCGAAGTCGGACAACACCACCTGCACGAGGCCGGTGAAGTCGAGGTCGTCATTGTTCATCGCCGCCATGGTGGAGCGCAGCGACTGCGACAGCATGGGGAAATCGCCGCGCTCGCTCATTCGCGTCCAGAGCCGGTCGAGCACTGCCGCCTTTACCATGTGAGTCCCGCAAAAGCCATACGTGTTCCAATGAGTGCCGCGCCGGCCATAAGCCGGCCTGTTCCGCTGCATGAGCGCTTTGCCTGCATCGCTATGCAGTGTGCAGGTGAAGCGTGCGCGCCTCGAACCGCTCGGCGAGTTCGTCGGAGGGCAGCGCCTTGCAGACGAGCCACCCCTGGATGTGGTCGCATCCCATCTCGGTAAGCAGGGTTCGTTGAGCTTCCGTTTCGACGCCTTCGGCTACCAGTTCGAGATCGAGTGTCTGAGCGAGGCCCACGACCGCGCTAACGATTGCCTGATCGTTTCGCGAGGTTAGCAGATTCTCGACAAAACTCCTGTCGATCTTCAGCTTGGCCAGCGGGAAGCGTTGCAGGTAAGCCAGGCTCGAATAGCCAGTACCGAAGTCGTCGACGGCGAAGCGGATGCCCATCGCCGTGAGGTCTTCGAGCAGAACCTTGGCATGCGCCGGGTCGTGCATCAGCAGGCTTTCGGTGATCTCGAACACGAGGCGGCGCGGATCGATGCCGGTCAGTTCGATCGCCTCGCGCACGGCGTCCTTGAAGCGCGGATCGCGGAACTGCTGCGGCGACACGTTCACGGCCACGTATTGGAGGCAAATGCCTTTGGCGTCCCACTGGATCAGCTGCATGCAGGCCACCTTCAATACCCAGTTGCCGAGGAAGTTGATCAGGCCGATCGATTCCGCGAGCGGGATGAACATGGACGGCGGCACCAGTCCGTGCACCGGGTGCGACCAGCGGATCAGGGCTTCCACGCCGACCACGCCGTGCGTGCGGCTGCTCGTGATCGGCTGGAAGTGCAGCGAGAACTCGCCGTTGCGCACGCCGTCGTAGAGGTCGGCTTCCAGCTTCAGGCGTTCGGCGTCGGCGGGATTGTCGTCGGGGACATAGAAGGCGAGCGTGTTGCCGCCGGCCGCCTTGGCCTGCAGGAGGGCATGGTCGGCCCAGCGCAGCAGGTGGGTGTCGTGGGCGGCGGTGTCGTTGGCATGGCGCACGTCGGGGTAGAGCGCAATGCCGATGCTGGCCGACAGATGCACCTGCTGGCCGTTGAATACATACGGCTGCTGGATCGCGGTGAGCAGGCGCCGCGCCAGGGTCTCGGCGGCGGCCGCCGCATCGGTGCGGCTGGCGGCGGGCTTCACGAGGATCGCGAATTCGTCGCTTGCCACGCGCGCCACGGTCTCGGCCGGGCTCGTCATATTCAGTATGCGGCGCGAGGTGTCGCGCAGCATTTCGTCGCCAGCGTCGTAGCCGAGCGCGCGGTTCACGCGTTGATAGTCGTCGAGGTCGAGCAGCAGCAGCGAGGCCGGCGTGCCGTGCGCGTCGGCTTGCTGCTGGGCGTCGAGCAGCACCGGAATCAGCGCCGACTGGTTGGCCAGATTGGTCAGGCGGTCCAGATGCAGTGCCTGGGTCAGACGTTCCTCGGTGGCGCGCCAGGCCGACACGTCGAAGCCGGCGATCGCATAGCCGTCGGCGCCGTCGTGGCAGCTGCGCACCACGCGCAGTTCGACGGTGATCGGGTAAGTGAGCGACTTGATGAGACCGAGCGTGGCCTTCTCGACATTGCCCGAGGCGGCGGCGCGTGTAAGCAGCGCGTCGAGGCGCGGCACGTCGGCCGGCGCCACGAGATCGTGCAGCGTGATGGTCTCGAGGTACTCGCGGTGATAACCGATGAAGCGCAGGCTGGCATCGGACACATAGAGGAAGCGCAGTTCGTCGTCGACGTGCGCCAGCAGGTCGACGGCGCCGACCACCTGTTCCAGTTGCGCAGCGCGGCTGGCAGCCGTCTGCGGTTTGCCGTGCTCGCGCCGGCCGAACGCACGAAGCCGGTCGATGACCGTGCGCAAGGAGCCCCGGCGGGGCGCGGTGATCCTGTTCGCTTCCATGTTTATCGCTGGGAACCTGTATTCGTCTGCAGGCGAGGCGGCTGTTTTTCCGCCGTGTCGGGCGGTCGAGAGGGTATCAGGCCGCCCCATCAGAACGAGATAACGGCCCGTGCCGGGAAATCTTTAGCGGGTGCTGCAAAAAACACCCGGTAAGGAAAAGCTATGCGCGGCATAGGGGTGGCGAGGGGCCGATTCAGCTAAAGTGCGGCTACCCGATGTCCGTTAATACGAGAAACCTGTTGTGCAGCGCCGGCCGTGACGCCGCTGCTGCGTAGCTTTCCGAACACTTGCACCGATGCCCTATGTCTGAACGTCATCAAGCCAGGGTCATTGCCCGGCACAGCGAGGTGCTCGACTCAACTGCCGAAGGCGCTGCGCCGCTGCCTCCCGCGCAGTTCGTCTATCTGGGCCGCCAGCCGATCCTCGATCGCGACGGTGCGCTCAATGCTTACGAATTGTTGTTCAGAGCCGGCGCGCATAACTACGCCGAAGTCACCGACGACGCCCAGGCCACGGCGCAGGTGGTGGCGCGCGCCATCGGCGGGATCGGCGTGCCGACGGTGCTGGGCCGGCATCGCGGCTTCGTCAATATCGACCGGGCGCTGCTCTTTAACGACATCGTCCATCTGATGCCGCCCGGGCGCTTCGTGCTCGAAATTCTCGAGACCGTGGAATTCGATGCGCCACTTTGCCGCCGTCTGGGCGAACTGCGTCGCGCCGGCTTTCAGGTGGCGCTCGACGACATCAGCGAACTGTCCGACGAGCTGAGCGCCGCGCTGCCGTATGCCGACATCGTCAAGATCGATTTCTTGCAGACCGACCGCGCCGTGCTGCCGAAGCTGGCGTCGGTCGTGCGCGGGCAGGGCAAGACGCTGATCGCCGAGAAGGTCGAGACACGCGAAGACTTCGCGCTCGCGCGCGAGCTCGGCTTCGATCTGTTTCAAGGCTACTTTTTCGCGCGGCCCCAGGTGCTGGCCGCGCCGCGCAACCGCTCGCCGCGGCCGGGCCTGCTGCGTCTGCTCGCCTTGCTGTCGCGCGATGCCGGCATCGCCGAGCTCGAAGCCGAACTCAAGCTGAACCCGAGCGTGGTGGTGCAACTGCTGCGCCTCGTCAATTCGAGCGCGTTCGGCCTGGGGCGCAATATTGCGTCGCTGCGCGAGGCGATCATCGCCACCGGCACGCGGCAGATCGCGCGCTGGGCGCAACTGCTGCTTTACGCCGACAGCGGCGATCTGCCGTTGCGCGCCGATCCGCTGGTGCAACTGGCGGGAACGCGCTCGCGCTTCATGGAACTGGCCGCCGCCTGGCTGCGACCGTCCGATGACGAATTCGCCGACGCCGCGTTCATGACCGGGATTTTTTCGCTGATCCATGTGGTGCTGGGCAGCTCGCCAGGCGCGGTGCTGGAGAAACTCGGCCTCGCGCCGCAGATTCGCGAGGCGATCGTGTCGCGGCGCGGCGAGCTGGGCACCTTGCTGCGCCTTGCCGAGGCGGCCGGCGAAGGGGGCGACGCGGCGTCGATTGCGCTCGGCGCCGATGCGCCGGCTGGTTTCGTGACCTTCACGCCTGAGGTGCTGGCCGAGCTGAACCTGTCGGCCGCGGCCTGGTTCGGTGCGCATATCGGCGAAGTGGCCGCCTGACGGGCGGACGGTGTTGCGGTATTTCTGCGGGTTGGCGTGAGTTGGCCTGGCAGGCGCGGTGGGGCGGTGGGCGTGGTTTGCCCGGGTTGGCCTGGACCGTGTCCGCGGCCCGCGCGGCAGCGACTCGCGCATCTTTCGGGCGGCTTCTTACGTACCTCGTGAGTACGTGGTCCAATAGCGAAGTTGGCCGGCGTTCCCGTGAACGCAATGGCCTTGGGTTCGTTGGACGAACCGCGTGCATCAACGCCTGGAGGAACAGACAGATGAAGAAGAAATTCATATCGGCGGTACTGGCCGGCGCCGTGTCGGTGGGATTCGCCATGCATTCGCTGACGGCCTCGGCGACCCTCAAGCCGGGCGACGTGGCGCCGCCGTTCACCGCACAGGCTTCGCTGGGCGGCAAGACCTACACGTATTCGCTCGCCGACGAGTTGAAGAAAGGACCGGTGGTGCTGTACTTCTATCCGGCGGCCTTCACCAAGGGCTGCACGATCGAAGCTCACGAGTTCGCCGAAGCCGTCGACGAGTACAAGAAATATGGCGCGACGGTGATCGGCGTGTCGCACGACAACATCGACACGCTGACGAAGTTTTCGGTGAGCGAATGCCGGAGCAAATTCCCGGTCGCGGCCGACGCCGACTCGAAGGTGATCGGCGAATATGATGCGGGCATGCCGATGCATGCGTCGATGGCCAATCGCGTGTCGTATGTGATCGCGCCGGACGGCAAGGTCATCTATGAATACACGAGCCTGTCGCCGGAGAAGCATGTCGAGAATACGTTGAAGGCGGTGAAAGAATGGGCCGCGACGCACAAGCAGCCGTGAAGCCGAAAACTGACATCCACGTAGTTTCCGCAGTGTTTTCTTGGGGTGCGGGGGGACAGCGCTCGTGCCAGGCTGAGTTTTTTTGCCTGTGAGTTTGCAATGCCGATTCTCGTTGCGTTGATTGCGCTGGTCGCGCTGGTGTATGGCGCGGTCCGGGCGTTTTATGCCCTGCAGGCCGCGTTCGGACTGGCCGTCGCGGTGGGTGTTGCCGTGCTGGCCGTGTTCGTGCTGGTGGCTGCTCTGGCGTACTGGTGGCGCCGCCGCAAGGAGGTGGCGCCGAATGTCCGCAATGGCGACTGGACGCACGAACTCCAGGGCACTTGGGGATCGGTCCGGCTCGCTGCCGGCAAGCGCCTGTGTGAGATTCAGGTCGGCGTGGAGCAGGGCGCCTATATCTTTGCCGATCTGCTCGAGGCCGAGGCGCAAGGCCGCGAGGCGCAAGCGCAGGTCGCCCTGAAGGTCAAGGATGCGAAGCGTGAGGTATGGGTGTTGCCCATGTCGAACGAGCGGCAGGCGAGGCAATGGCAGCGGATTTTTTTGCTTGCCAGAGACCAGAAGCTGTAGAAGAAAACGATCTGGTCATATGTATTCGAGACCGGCCCGGGGAAAGCAGTATTGGACACGGCACTGCCAATCCTTCGGCCGCAGGGCAAGCGCATGAAGCTCAAGAGTTCAGCAGGCGGGCGAGATATTGATCGTTGGCGCAGGCCTTGAGGCGGCGCATCTTCAGTTCCGCTTTGGTGTCTGGATCGCCACCCAGCTATTGGCGCCTGAGAGAATCGCACACAGCGCCACCACCGGCATCTCCGTCAGATCATGACTCGGCGTGCGCTGAGCGGCTCGTGTAAATCGCCAACGCTTCTTCGATACTGATCGCGTCTTCCCGCATCGCTTTCCCCGGCCGCAAAAAACCTGAATAAACGCGCCTTTAGAAAGGACTTATGCGCCTCTCTTGACCAGCTGTAACGATTCATACAATTGCGCTGCCTTCGGCCGTCCTGGCGGCGCGGTTTCGGACTTGTCCCATAGCCGCATGCGTCGCCCATTGGCATAACGATAGTTATCTCGAACGTGGACGTATAAATGCCAAAGCAGATCGTTCAAAACCTCCTCCATGCAGCGTTGATGGAATGCTGCTCACCCGCTCTGGTCAATAAAATCGCAACGCACGCGCAGTGCATTGCGGCAGCCACGGCGGCCGAACACGATCTGAACGCCTTCGCCGCCAAGGATCCCGCATCCCGCGGTTCGGTCGAAGAGATAGCGTTGGGATACTCGTCTTACAAAGCGGTACTTCACTACCGCCTCGCCCACGCCATTCTCCACATGGCCTCGCTTGACGGCGACCGGAATAGGGAAATCGCAAGTGTCGCCGCCCTCGTATCGGCGCGAGGCAAGTTGCTCTCAGGCGCCGAAATTCATCCGCGCTGTCATATTGGCCGGCGCCTGGTTCTGGATCACGGGTGGGGTACGGTGATCGGTGAGACGTCGCGTATCGGCGACGACTGCTACATCCTCGGCGGTGTCGTTCTCGGGGCCACGGGCATAGCCGCCAACCCGTCCGGCAAAAGACATCCAACTTTGGGAAATCGGGCCGAGATTGGTGCATTCGCGCGAATCTTCGGCGACATTGTCATTGGCGACGACGTATTCGTCTCGCCGCATTGTGTGATCACGGAGAACATTCCATCCGATTCGGTCGTGACACTCAAATCCGCACTTCAATTGACGCGGAAGCGGAAGTCCAAAGATCCTGCCAGAACCCTTTTAGACTTATCCTGAACGCCATGTTTTCATTGAACCGCAAGACCAATAAGCGCTACTACGAGGATTTCAATCTGGACCGGTGCGTTGCCACGGTCGTCAAGCTCGGTGCCGGGCATGTCGAACTCGATGCCACTGTCGCCTATCCGGAGGGAGGTGGGCAGGACGCGGACCACGGCGTTATCGTTCTACAGAATGGCGTTGAGGTTCGCTTCATTCACGCCAAAAAAATGTACGGCGATCATCTGGCAGTCGCAGATTTCCCCGACATTCAGATAGGCGGGGTGATCGAGCATATCGTTCATCCCGATGACATTGGATATCTTGCGAACGTGCGCGTAGGCGACGCAGTCGAGGTGCGAATCAACCGCTTGCGCCGGGCGCAACTTTCTCTGAGCCACACGGCGTGCCACTTTCTCCTGATCGGCGTGCAACAGATAAGGCCGGACGCGGCTGCCTGGATACTCGGATGTCATATTCGGACCGACGCCGCACGGCTCGATTTCGCCGTCGACGAGCGCATCTCCGCAGAAGAAATCCGCGAGATAGAAACCATCGCCAATGCATTTGTCCTACGCGCCAGTGATGTGCGCGTCTATCCGCATTCCGTCCATCCCGACGCCCGATATTGGGAGTGCGAGGGCAACGTGATCCCCTGCGGCGGCACTCACCTCGGCAATGCGCGGCCGATCGGGCGCATGGAGATACGCCGCAAGAGTGTGGGTGCAGGTAAAGAGCGTTTATCCTGTTCGTTCAGCGAAGCCGTATTCGCGACAGACGTCTTTCATTCGTGACGTTTCTGGGTCCGTGCACTCCACCTGCTCCGGCTGCATGGAGAGGGTTGGTTGGGTGTGAGAAGGAAAACCGAAGCAACGGGCTATCGTTGCCGCTATCCGAAAGAGGATAGGTAAGACTCGACGCCGTCGTAGATCATGGTTAGCACGACGGCCCCGCTGGGCAGTATTTTTTTCAGTTTGGAGATTGCCACGAGATTGGCCGCCGAGGAAATTCCGAGGCTGATCGAGTCGCTCTGCATGGTTTGCCGGATCCTCGACTCGCAGTCGAGCCTGGAAACCTTGATCATTCCATCAAGCACGGACAGGTTCAGAACGGCCGGAACGACGCCGATCGACAATCCCTGGATTTCATGCGGCGCATGCCGGTCGGCCAGCAGATCGCATTGCTCCGGCTCGACCCCGAATACGCGCATGCCAGGCCAATGCTGCTTGAGCGTCTCGCCAATGCCGGTGATATGTCCACCCGTGCCGATCCCCGCCACGAAACAGTCCACTTGACGGTTGCCAAAATCGCGCAGGATTTCCTGAGCGGTGGACTCTCGATGCGTTTCCGGATTGGCATGGTTGCGCTGCTGATTGAGCATTACGTAGTCAGGATGCTCGAGCTGCAATTCCATGGCACGTTGACCGTGAGAATTGTTCCCCAGGCGGCTGTCTGAGAGCACCACCTTGGCGCCATACAATCGCAGCAGTTTTTGCTTTTCCGGACTGTAGTTGTCGGGTATCACCAACACCACTTCATAGCCGAGAATATTGCCGGCGATTGCGAGTCCAATGCCCGTGTTGCCGCCGCTGGGCTCTACGATGGTTTGCTGCCTGCCTCGTACGAGCACGCCCCTGCGTTCGGCATCGAGAATCATGCCCAAGGCGATCCGTGCTTTGTGGCTACCGCCTGGATTGAAGGATTCAAGCTTCGCAAAGACATCGAGCCCAAGTTCGCCAGAGAAGGCTCCTAGGCGAACAATAGGTGTGTTGCCTATGGTTTCGAGTATCGACGGGTAGATCATCGCTTCGGCAGCCGGTCACGGATTAGTAGATGGGCATGTCGGGCTCGACATCCCGCACCCAGCGTTTCATGCCGCCTTCCAGTACTTTCACATGGGGGAACCCGACGTCCTGAAGAATGATTGCGGCGCGCTCGGCTCGCAGTCCGCCATAGCAGATCAGATAATAGGTTTCGCGAGAATCCAGTAAGGCGGTGCGCTCGCTCAACTCGTCCAAAGGGATGTGCAGCACGCCGGGCAGCCGACAGACCTCCAGTTCATTCGCGTCACGTACATCGAGCAATATAGGGTTGCTGTCGGCGCGCTCCATGATTGCCTTGAGCGCATACGGTTCGATGAAGAAATCAGGTGCCAGCGGTTGCCGGTCCGTGTTCACGCTCGAACACACTATTTGAGCGGGTTCGCAGAGCTTGCCATGACGGTTCGGGGAGCAAGACGGGCAGCCGGAACGGCGCGAGAACCGGACCTCGTTAAATCTCATGGTCAACGCGTCGAAGCGCATCAGCCGCCCGGCCAGCGATTCGCCGATATCGAGAATCAGCTTGATGGCCTCGGTGGCCTGAATGAGACCGACGACGCCGGGCAGCACGCCAATGACGCCGCCGGCAGTGCAGTTTGGTGCAAGTTCCGGAGGCGGGCTGTTGGGAAAGAGGCAACGATAGCAGGGCCCCCCGCGATAATTGAAAACGCTCATTTGCCCTTCGAAGCGATATATCGCACCGTAGACGAGAGGTTTGCCCAATTGCGCACACACGTCATTGACCAAGTAGCGTGATGCGAAGTTATCCGTGCCGTCGACTATCACGTCGTATTGCCCGATCAGATGCCGGGCGTTGTCCGCGTCGAGCGCGGCGGCATAGGTGTCGATCTCAATGTCCGCGTTCAGATCATGCAGACGCTGTTTCGCCGATTCCACCTTGAGCATGCCGAGTGTGCTGTTCCCATGCACGATCTGGCGCTGCAAATTGCTGCGCTCCACCACGTCGAAGTCGATTAGCCCGAGGGTGCCTACGCCGGCAGCGGCCAGATAAAGGCAGATTGGCGAGCCCAATCCGCCTGTGCCGATGATCAGGACTTTCGCTTTCTTGAGTCGCAGTTGGCCTGCACGCCCAACGCCTGGCAGCGTGATGTGACGGACGTAGCGGCGAATCTCGTCATTGGAAAGGTGGTCGGTGTCGAGGCCGCCGGATGTAGCCAGCATGATTTCGACTTCGCCGCCCGCCGGAACTGCGTGCTCGGGGTCCACCACTTCGCCCGAACTGGTCAGGAGAAAGTGTTCCTTGAAGGCGTCGTTTTCGTAAAACAGGTGAACACGCAGTGGTGAATGGCGCGCACAAACGTGCTCGATCACCTCCCGCACTGTGCGGCCCTCGGCTTCCATGCGATGGGATGGCAGGCGTGCGGCTCTCGCGAGGACTTCCGGGAAGATCACGACTTTCATTGTCAACTCCTGATTGGTATTGCCGGGTTTTCCTGGCCGGCGTGAATCTCTTGAACACAGGCAAAACATTTGCCGTTCCATTGGAAAAGCTTTGCCCCTTTGGCATGACCCGCGCGGACATCCACGACGAGATAGGCGACCGGGTACGCCGGCTTGCCCATGAACAGTGCCTTGTTCTCGTCTTCATGACTGAAGTAGGCGCCGACGTCTGGATGCGAGTGGTAGATGACCGTGGCGGGATTGCCGCTTTGGAAGCTTCGGTTCATTGCAAGCGTGTCGGCGACGGAGAAGGTGTACCCGTTCGCGCCGGTGCGCGTATGGATATCAGGTTGCCGGCGATTCAACTCACTCTGGATATTGACGCCATGATGGACGGTTCCGTCGGCGAAAACGAAGCCGCAGCATTCCTCCGGATAGGTGCGGCTGGCGTGGCGGTAGATGCACTGCAGATTGTCGTGATTGAGCATGTCCATAGTGGCCTCACCGAGACATCTGCCTGTTTTTTACCAGGAGTTTTTCCGCGGGCAACTTTGTGATGGCGAATCCCAGCAGTAACAGGGCTGAATAGAAGCAAAGGTCTTTTGAAATCGGCAGCCCCTCGTACCAGGAGCCGATTACGACGGCAAACACGGGGAAGATGATGAACACGAACGAGAGAATGACCGGGCTGAGCCGCTTGAGCAAAAAGAAATAGACGATGAATCCGCCGACTGACGCGGCCAATCCCAGGTAGGTCAACGCACTCCATGAACGGAGTGTGATGTTCTCGAGTCTGGGATGTTCGAGAAACGTTCCTGCGATGAACAGCATTAAGCCGGCGATGCCGATCGGCAGCGTGTTGAAGGTGATTACGCCGATATGCGCGCCCTGACGTTTGGTGATGACGTAACACAACGCATGCATGACTGCGGCGGCGAGAATGGCCAGAACCCCGAGGAGTTCGGCGTGATCCATGTGCATGCCTTGCGTTTTAACGATCATGAACAGGCTGCCGAAACCGACGGCGATGCCGATCAATTGTGAGAAATAGATTTTCTCGCGCAGAAATAATGCGGAAAATATCAAGATAAAGACCGGCATGCTGCTAAATATTAGGGCTGTTAATCCCGATGCAACATGTAGCTCGCCGTAGTTGAGAAAATAATACGGAACGCAAAAGTAGCCCAGCGTGACGAAAATAAAGAAGCCGATTTTTTCACGCGGGAAGAAAAGCGGCTCCTTGCGCACCAACGCAAAGACGAGGAACAGCGGGAAGGCGATCAGAAAGCGAAGTCCGGCGGAAGTCAGTGGCGGCGCGCTTTCAACGGCTATCTTGATGCCCAGCCAGGTGGTGCCCCAGCTCAGACAGACAATCAGAAACAGGACGGACGTCACAAACCCGGTGCGCCAATCTCTGTATGCATTGCGCGGAATATCGATAGTGGCCGTTGTCGGCATGACGTCAATGTATCCCTTATCTTAATTTAAATTACGGTGAATCAGTAGAATTGGCGCGGATCAGATCGATAATCGTATTAGGATGCCTAATGACAGTCAAACCAATTATTGACATGGTTTCAATTCTGAAGCCGTCGCTCGAGTGTGGGCGCACACCCAAATACAAGCGCCTCGCGGAGGCGCTCGCGACACGCATTCACGACGGTTCGATCGCGGGCGGAGCCAAGCTCCCACCGCACAGGCTGCTGGCCGACAAGCTCGGTGTGACCGCCGGCACGGTTAGTCGCGCGTATGCGGAACTGGAGCGCATCGGACTGGTTGTCGCGAGAGTGGGCGACGGAACCTTCGTGCGCAAACGCGGCCTGGAGCGTTCATGCGACCGCGGCTTCAAGAATTGTAGCGACGAGCCGCACCGGTGCATCGATATGAGTCGCAGCATGCATATTCCCGGGCAGGAGGCCGTGATGCTCGCACGCAGCCTCGATGAGTTGGCCGCAGATGGCGAGACCCTGCGCGAACTCATGCTCTATACACCGGACCTCGGCTCCGCACGACATCGTCAGGCGGGTGCGCAATGGTTGGGCCACGGCGACTTTGCGAGCGGACCCGATCAGATCGTGTGCGTCAACGGCGGCCAGCACGGGCTGCTCTGCGCGCTGATTGCATTGCTTCGCGCGGGAGACATCGTGGTCACCGAGCGCCTCACTTATCCTGGGCTGATCAGCGCGGCGCGGCTGCTGGGCATCAAGCTGCTCGGTATCGAGATGGACGAGGAAGGTCTCATGCCTCAAGCACTACTGGACGTATGCCGTACCCATCGCGTTTCGGCGCTGTACTGCACGCCGAGCATCCAGAATCCGACCACCGCCGTGCTGTCCGTCGAACGCCGCGAGATCGTCGCAAAAGTGTGCCGGGCCCACAATGTCCTGATTATCGAAGACGAAGCGCATGGCGTGTTAATGGCCAACCGGCCACCGCCGATCAGTCTGTTCGCGCCCGAGCGCGGCGTCGTGATCGGCAGTTTGAGCAAGGTCGTCGCGGCAGGCCTGCGTGTCGGTTATGTCCATGCGCCTTTGCCGTTGATCAGCCGCTTCGGTGCCGCGGTGAGGGCCACCTGCTGGATGGCGACGCCTCTACCGCTCGAACTCGCGAGCCGCTGGATAGAGGAAGGGGTGGCGCAGAGGCTCATGCGTCAGCAGGCAGCCGAACTCGAACGTCGGAAACATCTGGTGGAACGCCATCTGTCAGGACTGAATTACGTGACGCATCCGCAAAGTCCGCACTTCTGGATAGAGGTTCCGGCGCCGGGGCGCGCGGTGGATGTTCAGACCGTTCTGGGGCAGCAGAACTGTCTTGTCAGTGCTGCCGGACTGTTTGCGGTGGGGCAGAGCGTCGTGCCTGAATTCGTCCGCGCGAGTGTCAGTCATGCCGGTGGCGGCGACGAGCTCCTGCAATCGGGTTTCGCGGCGCTGTCAGCCACGTTGCGACAACACGCGCACGCGAAGCTCCCGCACGCGAAACCCGAATAGCATCAGGACGGCGCAACCCCCGTTCTGCGAGCCTTGCGCGACTCCCATCTGAGCCGGACCCGGTCCATGTAGAGATACACTACCGGCGTCGTATAGAGCGTGAGCATCTGACTGACAATCAGGCCGCCGACAATCGCGATCCCGAGCGGCGCGCGCAGCTCCGCGCCTTCGCCGCGGCCGAACGCGAGCGGCAACGCGCCGAGCAGTGCGGCACAGGTGGTCATCATGATCGGCCGGAAACGCAGCAGACACGCCTGAAAAATCGCATCGCGCGAAGACAGCCCGTGCCGCGATGCTTCAATCGCGAAGTCCACCATCATGATCGCGTTCTTCTTCACGATGCCGATCAGCAGAATCACGCCGATTAGCGCGATGATGCTGAACTCGGTCTTGAAGAGCAGCAACGCCAGCAGCGCGCCCACGCCTGCTGAAGGCAGCGTGGACAGAATCGTCAGCGGATGGATGTAGCTCTCGTACAGCATGCCAAGCACGATATACACGGCGGCCAGCGCGGCCAGAATCAGGATCGGCTGATCGGACATGGACTGCTGGAACGCTTGCGCCGTGCCCTGGAAGCTGCCGTGGATGGTGCCAGGCATGCCGATCTGCGCCATCGTGTCGTAGATCGCCTGGGTCGCGGTGGAAAGCGACACGCCCGGGGGCAGGTTGAACGAAATCGTCGAGGCCACGAACTGGCTCTGGTGGTTCACGGAGAGCGGCGTACTGCCTGGCCCGAAGCTCGCGATCGCCGACAGCGGCACCATCGTTTCCTTCGCGGTCGACACCGCCGCGCCCGACGAAGCGCTCGACTTGCCGCTCGCCGCGATCGAATTGATCGCCTGGTTGCGCGCGGAGTCCGCTGCGATGCTCGCCGCGCTCGATGCGGTCGTGCCCGCCGTGCCGCCCGTCGTCGCGCTGGTCGCGCTGGTCGAGGTCGTGCTTGCCGTCGTCGTCACCGTGCCCGCCGGCGCGTTGGTGGTCTGGGCGCCGCTCGCGCTGCCGCCCGAGGTGCTGATATAGATCTGCTTGAGCATGTCCGGGCTCTGCCAGTACTTCGGCGCGACTTCCATCACGACGTGATACTGGTTCAGCGGGTTGTAGATCGTCGATACCTGGCGCTGGCCGAACGCGTCGTACAAGGTGTTGTCGATCTGCGCCGGCTTGATGCCGAGGCGCGCGGCGGTGGCGCGGTCGATCGTCACCATCGCTTCGAGGCCGCCTTGCTGCTGGTCGGAGTTCACGTCGGCGAGTTCGGGGCGTGCCTGCAGCGCCTCGGTGAGCTTTGGTCCCCACAGGTAAAGGTCGGGCGTGGAATCGGCCAGCAGCGTGAATTGATATTGCGCGTTCGATTGCCGTCCGCCGACGCGAATGTCCTGCACCGCCTGCAGGAAGGTCCGCGCGCCGGCCACGTCGCCGAGCGGCGCGCGCAGTTGCTGGATCACCTGATCGGCGGAAAGCTTGCGCTCGGACTTCGGTTTCAGCGTCACGAACATGAAGCCGGAGTTGGTCTGCCGCCCGCCCGTGAAGCCGGCCACGCTGTCCACCGCCGGGTTCTTGCCGACAATCTCCATCATCTGCGCGAACTTGCCTTTCATGGCCTGGAACGAGGTGCTCTGATCGGCCTGAATGCCGCCGATCAGCCGCCCGGTGTCCTGCTGCGGAAAGAAACCCTTCGGCACGATGATGTACAGCCAGACGTTCAGGCCGATCGTCAGCAGCAGGATCGTCACGATCAGGCGCGGATGCAGCAGCGCCCAGCCGAGCGTGCGCTCGTAGCCGCGCTGCATCGACGCGAAACCGCGTTCGAGCCAGCGGCCGAAACGGCCTTCTTCCTTCTGCTCGTGCGGCTCGCGCAGGAGGCGCGAGCACATCATCGGCGTGAGCGTGAGGGAGACGATCAGCGACACGCCGATCGCGAGCGAGAGCGTCAGCGCGAATTCGCGGAACAGGCGCCCGACAATGCCGCCCATCAGCAGGATCGGCAGGAACACGGCGACCAGCGAAATACTGATGGACAGCACGGTAAAGCCGACTTCGCGCGCGCCGAGGAACGCCGCCTTCATGCGCGGCACGCCATTCTCGATATGTCTCGAGATGTTCTCCAGCACCACGATCGCGTCGTCCACCACGAAGCCGGTCGCGATGGTCAAGGCCATCAGCGAAAGGTTGTCGATCGAGAAGCCGAGTAGATACATCGCGCCGAACGTGCCGATGATCGAGATCGGCACGGCCACGCTCGGAATCAGCGTGGCGCGCCAGTTGCGCAGGAACAGGAACACCACCATCACCACCAGCGCCACCGCGATCACGAGGGTACGCTCGGTATCTTTCAGCGACGCGCGGATCGTGGTGGAACGGTCGGCGGCCGGCGCGATCTCGACGTCCGCGGGTAGCGACGCATGCAGTTGCGGCAGCATTGCCGTCACCCGGTCGATGGTGTCGATGATGTTCGCGCCCGGCTGGCGATACAGGATCACCAGCACCGAACGCTTGCCGTTGAAGAGGCCGAGATTGCGCAAATCTTCTACCGAATCGACCACCTCCGCCACGTCGGAGAGTTTCACCGCCGAGCCGTTGCGATATGCGATGACCAGATCCTTGTATTGCGACGCCTTGCTGGCCTGGTCGTTGGTGTAGATCTGCACGCGGTTCGGGCCGAATTCGATCGAGCCTTTCGGGCTGTTCGCGTTGGCGGCGGCGAGCGCCGCGCGCACGTCTTCGAGACCGATGCCGTAGTGCGAGAGCGCATTCGGCTCCAGTTCGACGCGCACGGCCGGATTGGCCGAGCCGCTCACGTCCACTTCGCCGACGCCGTCCACCTGCGACAGCGACTGTTGCAGCACGGTGGCCGCGGAGTCGTACAACTGGCCGGCAGTGAGCGTTTTCGACGTGAGCGCCAGAATCAGGATCGGCGCGTCGGCCGGATTGACCTTGTGGTAGGTCGGGTTGCTGCGCAGGCTCGCCGGCAGATCGGCGCGCGCCGCGTTGATGGCGGCCTGCACGTCGCGCGCGGCGCCGTCGATGTCGCGGTTCAGGCCGAACTGCATGGTGATGCGCGTGGAGCCGACCGAGCTCATCGAGGTCATTTCGGTGACGTCGGCGATCGAGCCGAGATGCCGTTCGAGCGGACTGGCGACGCTGGTCGCCACGGTATCCGGACTCGCGCCCGGTAACGTGGCCTGCACCGAAATGGTCGGGAAATCGACCTGCGGCAGCGGCGCCACCGGCAGCTTCGTGAACGCGAAAACGCCGGCCAGCGCAATGCCGACCGCGAGCAGCGTGGTGGCGACCGGGCGGGAGATAAACGGACGCGACAGATTCATCGCTCAGTTCCCCGCGTCGGTGACGGGCGGCGTGGACTTGCCCCGATTGAAGCGCTCACGCACGCGGCGGCCGAGCGAGTCGAACGCGAGGTAGATCACCGGCGTGGTGAAGAGCGTCAGCAACTGGCTGACGATCAACCCACCCGCAATCGCGATACCGAGAGGACGGCGCAGCTCCGAGCCGGCACCCGTGCCGAGCATCAGCGGCAGCGCGCCGAGCAGGGCGGCGAGCGTGGTCATCAGAATCGGCCGGAAGCGCAACAGACACGCCTGATAGATCGCTTCGCGCGGCGGCTTGCCTTCCTCGCGCTCGGCGTAGAGCGCGAAGTCGATCATCATGATTGCGTTCTTCTTCACGATACCGATCAGCAGCACGATACCGATGATGCCGATGATGTCCAGATCGTGCCCGGTAATGAGCAGCGCGAGCAGGGCGCCGACACCGGCCGAGGGCAGCGTGGAGAGAATCGTTATCGGATGGATGAAGCTCTCGTACAGCACGCCCAGCACGATATACATCGTGACGATCGCCGCGAGGATCAGGAACAGTTCGTTCGACAGCGACGCCTGGAACGCCAGCGCCGCGCCCTGGTAGCGCGTCTGGAACGACGCGGGCAAGCCGATGTCCTTCTGCGCCTGGTCGATCGCCTTCACCGCCGCGCCGAGCGATGAGCCCGGCGCGAGGTTGAACGACACGGTGGTGGCCGGGAACTGGCTCAGATGCGTGACCAGCAGCGGCGCGGGCTTCTCGATGAAGCGCGCGATCGACGACAGCGGCACTTGCCCGCCCGTGGACGTGGAAGAGGGCAGATAGATCGACTTCAGCGATTCGGTGTAGTGCTGCATTTCCGGCTGCGCTTCCAGAATCACGCGGTACTGGTTCGACTGGGTGAAGATGGTCGAGATGATGCGCTGGCCGAACGCGTCGTACAGCGCGCTATCCACGGTGGCCGGCGTGATGCCGTAACGCGACGCAGTGGCGCGATCGATTTCGATGTAGACCGACTGGCCGTTGTCCTGCAGATCCGTCGCCACGTCCGCCAGCTCAGGCGACTGCCGCAAGCGCTCGACGAGCTTGGGCACCCACGTGGTGAATTCGCCGATGTTCGGATCGGTCAGCATGAACTGGTACTGCGTGGGGCTCACCGTCGAGTCGATCGTCAGATCCTGCACCGGTTGCATGTACAGCGACGCGCCTGGAATATGCGCCACGTCCCGCTGCAACTGGCGGATCACTTCGCTCGCGGTGTTGCTGCGGTCGTCGCGCGGCTTCAGGTTGATCAGCATGCGGCCGCTGTTCAGCGTGATATTGCTGCCGTCCACGCCGATGAACGAGGTCAGGCTTTCCACGTCCGGATTCTTCAGGATCTGTGCGGCGAGTTCCTGCTGGCGCTCGGCCATCGACGCATACGACACCGACTGCGGCGCCTGCGTGATCGCCTGGATCACGCCGGTGTCCTGCACCGGGAAGAAGCCCTTCGGAATGTATACGTACAGCAGGCCGGTCAGCACCAGCGTGAGGAGTGCGACGACCAGCGTGGAGCGTTGCCGGTTCAGCACCCACGTGAGCGCGACCGCGTAGCGCGCGATCACCCAGTCGATCGCGCGGTGCGCCTTGGCCTCGAAGCGGTGGCTCTCGTGCGGCGGCGTGTGGCGCAGCAGTTTGGCGCACATCATCGGCACCAGCGTGAGCGACACGACCGCCGAGATGACGATCGTCACGGCGAGCGTAATGGCGAATTCGTGGAACAGGCGGCCGACCACGTCGCCCATGAAGAGCAGCGGAATCAGCACGGCGATCAGCGAGACCGTCAGCGAAATGATCGTGAAGCCGATCTGTTTCGAACCCTTCAGCGCGGCTTCGAGCGGCGACTCGCCTTCTTCCACGTAACGCGCGATGTTCTCGATCATCACGATCGCGTCGTCCACCACGAAGCCGGTCGCGATGGTCAGCGCCATCAAGGACAGGTTGTCCAGCGAGAAACCGCACAGGTACATCACGGCGAGCGTGCCGATCAGCGACAGCGGCACCGAGAGACTCGGAATGATGGTCGCGTAGATGTTGGCGAGGAACAGGTACATCACCATCACCACCAGCACGACCGACATGGCCAGTTCGAACTGCACGTCGCGCACGGAAGCGCGGATCGTGGTGGTGCGGTCGGTGACGATCTCTACGTCGAGCGCGGCGGGCAGCGCCTGCTGCAATTGCGGCAGCAGCTTCTTGATGCTGTCCACCACCTGGATCACGTTCGCGCCCGGCTGACGCTGCACGTTCAGAATGATCGCGGGCGTGCCGTCCACCCATGCGCCGAGCTTGGTGTTCTCGGCGCCCTGCACGATCGTGGCCACGTCGGTCAGCATCACCGCGCGGCCGTTCTTGTACGCGACCACCGCGCTCTTGTACGCGTCGGCGTCGGTCAACTGGTCGTTCGCGTTGATCGTGTAGTTGCGCGTGGGGCCGTCGAAATTGCCCTTCGGCGTGTTGACGTTCAGGTTCGAGATGGTGGTGCGCAGGTCGTCGAGATTCAGACCGTACGCGGCAAGCGCGCGCGGATTCGCCTGAATGCGCACGGCCGGGCGCTGGCCGCCTGACAGGCTCACCAGGCCCACGCCCGCCACCTGCGAGATTTTCTGCGCGAGACGTGTGTCGGCCAGATCCTGCACTTGCGTGAGCGGCAGCGTCTTCGAGGTGATCGCGAGCGTGATGATCGGCGCGTCGGCCGGATTGACCTTGGCGTAGATCGGCGGCGCGGGCAGGTCCGAGGGCAGCAGGTTGCCGGCCGCGTTGATGGCGGCCTGCACTTCCTGCTCGGCGATGTCGAGCGGTAGATCGAGGCTGAATTGCAGCGTGATGATCGACGAGCCGGCCGAGCTTTGCGACGACATCTGATTGAGCGACGGCATCTGCCCGAACTGGCGTTCGAGCGGTGCGGTGACCGACGACGTCATCACGTCCGGGCTCGCGCCCGGATAGAAGGTCTGCACCTGGATCGTCGGATAGTCGACCTCGGGCAGCGCGGAGAGCGGCAGGAAGCGCAGCGCGACGAGACCGACCAGCATGATCGCCGCCATCAGCAGCGCGGTGCCGACGGGACGCAGAATAAAAGCGCGGGATGGATTCATGCGATAGGTGCCGTGCCTTTATTGCGAGGCTTGCGCCGCGTGTTTGCCGTGATGCCCGCGCGTGCCGGAGGCGCCCGACGCCGCGGCTGCGCCACGCGCACCGGAAGCACCACGGGGCTTGTCGGCCGGAATCGTGATTTTCGCGCCTTCCTTGAGGCGGTCCGAACCGTCGATCACCACGCGCTCGCCGACCGCCAGGCCGGATTTGATGCTGGTGCGCTCGCCGTCCACGGGGCCGACCTTGACCGGCCGTACCGTCACCGTGTTGTCCGGCTTCACGACGTACACGAACTGGCCCATCGAGCCGTTGAGCACGGCCGGCGTCGGCACGATCACCGCGTCCTTGATCGTATCGACCAGCAGGCGGGTGTTCACGAACTGATTCGGGAACAGCAGGTTCTTGCTGTTCTGAAAGACGGCGCGCAGCTTGACCGTGCCGGTGGTGGTATCGATCTGGTTGTCCAGCGTTTCGAGCATGCCGCCTTCGAGCGACGTAGTGTTGCTGCGGTCATACGCGGTGACCGAGAGTTTCTCGCCCGCCTGGGTCTGCTGGATGATCTGCTGCAGATTGTCTTCGGAAGTGGTGAAGATCACGCTGATCGGCTGCAACTGCGTGATCACGACGATGCCGTTGGTCAGGCTCGGCGTCACGTAATTGCCCGGATCGACCTGGCGCAGACCGACGCGTCCCGACACGGGTGCAGTGATGCGCGCATAGACGAGGTCGAGCTTGAAGGTGTCGATGTTGGCCTTGTCGGACTTCACCGTGCCTTCGTATTGCCGCACCAGCGAAGCCTGCGTATCGACCTGCTGGCTGGCGATGGAGTCTTGCGAAAGCAGCGTCTGATAACGCTTCAGGTCGAGCCGGGCGGTTTGCAGCAGCGCTTCGTCGCGTGCGAGTGTGCCCTGCGCGTTGTCGAGCGAGATCTGATAGGGGCGCGGGTCGATCTGGGCCAGCACGTCGCCCTTCTTGACCATCTGGCCTTCCTTGAAATACACCTCCTGCAGCGTGCCGCTCAACTGCGGCAGCACCGTGACGTTGGCAAGCGGCGTGACCGTGCCGAGCGCGGTCAGCACCACCGGCATTTCGCCCTGCGTCGCGGCCGCCACGTGAACGGGTTGCGCCATGTTGGCCATGCCGCCGGCGCCGCCTCGGCCAGCCCGGCCGCTGCTCGCCCCGCCGGCGTCGGCCGCGCCGCTTGCTCCACCGCCGGGGCCGCCCCAAGGGTGCCAGCGCCACACCACGAACCCGAGAATGACCAGCGCCGCGATGATCAGTGCGATGTTGCGGCCGCGGTGCCGCTTCACCATGCCCGGTGCATGGTTCGGTGTGCCGGCTGGCCCGCCGCTGGAGGACGGTTGGGGAGCCGCAGGGGTGGGGCGAGAGGTTTCCGAATGCTTTTGTTGTTCGTCCATCGGTTCGGTCAGGTGACTGGCTTGGATGTGAGCCGCTCGCGCGTTCGCGCCGTTTCGACAGGCCGGCGGGCCGGCACGCGAGTGACACGGCAGGTGGTTTCGACAACGGGTGCACCGCGCTCGTTCAGCGCGATGCTACCGGAGGCGCGGGACAGGGATGTTAGCGCAATGCGGCATCCTGACAGGCGGCCGGAGCGTTATCGACAAGGAAAACAGCAAGCCGGGCGTGTGTCCCGCGACGGGAAGGCATGATCCTACGTCGCGGGCTCTGTAACAGTCCACCCGCGTATTTTTCTTTTGATTACGAAGGTTACAGAATGGCTGTAATGTTCGTGGCGGCGGGCCGGAGGGCCGGCGTGCCATTGACCGCTTCAGGTGTCCAGACGGCGCCCGGGCGTGCCGCCGATCTCCAGCACGATGCTGGCGACGCACTCGATCAGCGCGGGCGCGGCGCGCGTGATCAGCCAGTCGCGCGGGCACTGGTCGGCGGAGCCGCCGCAATTGACCGCATAGCGTTCGCCCGACGGGCCGACGAAGCCCAAGGCGATCGCATTCAGGCCGTCGTACCATTCGCCTGTCGCAATGGCGAAGCCGCGCTCCATGGTCTCCTGCAACGCACTGTCGAGCCGGTTGCCGACGTGGCCCCAGTCGTCGCCTTCGGCGGCCTGCAGGCCGATCAGCAATTTTTCCCGCTCCGGCGCTTCGAGCGCGGCCAGATACGCGCGGCCGATGGCGGTACGGCTCAGATTCATGCGCGAGCCGATCTCGAGACGCGACACCAGTACCGCCGAACGCGGCCGGATCGCGTCGATCACCACCATATCGAGGCGGTCGCGCACAGCTAGATGCACGGACAACGCGGTGCGTTCCGCGAGTTCGATCAGGAACGGCCGCGCGCGAGCGCGAATGTCGAAGTTGCGCAAAAAACCGTTGCTCAGTTCCAGCACCGACGAGGTCAGCACGAAACGCTCGCTGTCGGGCAGGCGGAACAGGAAACCCGCGCTGACCAAGGTGGCGGTGATCCGCGAAACGGTGGGCTTGGGAATGCCGGTCAGTTCCGTCAGCTCGCGGTTGCTGAGCGGCGAGTCCGCGGCGGCGACGGCGCGCAGTACGGTCAAACCGCGCGCGAGGGCCGTGACTTCCTCGCCGGAGCCGTCTTTTTCTCTGGCGGCATCCGGTGCGACTTGGGAGGGCTTGGATCGAGACATGTGGATTTTTGGAACTTTATTTCAATTTTTTGTACGCAACCGCGCTGACAATCCTCTCTCAAAGGACGCGCGGGAGCCCCGGCCTGGGGCATGCATTGGATTTTCCATCAGAAGATTCATTGTATCGGAATATTTTGCCGCAACGAATGTTGCCTCTTTAGATTTTGCTTGACTTAGTCAGCATAACCATAAAAAATGGAATCTCATTTCGAAAGACGGTTTCAGGTTCTGTATTTTGAAGTCTTCGAACCTGCCGTGGTCCGCGCAATGTCTGGTCGAGTGTCTTCCCACAGTCCACCGTAACAGCCCCTGTCGCGCACCGTATGGGCGGCGAGTCGCACACCAAACTTTCGAATACCGTCTCTCAGGTTCTAGCACGGCCCTCGGAATGGCTAGAACTTTTTAAGGCGTCACGGCAACGTGACGCCTTTTTTTTATTCTTATCGGCGCACAACAAAGTCTGCGGCATTTCTAAAACGCCCCTTTGCGTGCAACAAAGGCTGCAGGTTTCGCGCGAGGTTGTAGAACAACTGACTGAGTGGGCCAACAACGCATCGCCTTTTCTCCTATTGGTGTCGGTGGATAACACATGTCGTCTTGCCGCAGACTATCAGGATCAGCTAACACATCTGAACGACATCCATAGCCGGGAAGGCATCGCGCAGCCGCCTTCCGGCGAATTGCTCACTGCGTGTGTGTGGACAGATTGAGTTCACTCGCTATTGTCACAGCCACAGACATCGTAGTGATTTTCCGTCACGAGACTACGCAATCAGCCTACGTGCCATGGCCCGAGCTGATTAAGGAGTGCGGGCACCTGATGAAGCCTACCGAGCATCCGCCGGCCCGTTACGAGGTAAAGGCGTTTCCCGAAGAAGCGCTTTTCAAGGCATGGTGTACTCGCTTCGAGAAGGTTTGAAAAGGAAAGCACACTCCTTAAACGTCCGGGACACACGGCATAGGGACATCGAGGCTAAACCGCGGGCAAAACGGGCGGCGAGGGGGCAGAAGTCAGATGCATCGCCGGCAAGACGCAAGATGCCGAGGCCGCCAAAACCAAACCACCGCAGAAGCACCGGAACTCCAAAACGGGAGCGGCCTGGCATAGGAATGTCCGCGTGGAGGCAATGCCGAAAGGCCTTGCCGAACAGCCTTCGTTGACGGGCTGCTGTCTTCGCTGTGCATAGTGGACATGCCCATTCTGCTCGCGGAGTCCGCGCTCTTGCTCATGTTGCCAGGAACCCGGTTGTGCGGATTCGATACTGGCTCGCTGTGGTACGTTATCCTATTGCGTCTACTCTCCACGACGAGCACGACCGGAATACGAGGTTGTGCATGTTTCGTCTGGATTCGAGGCATTCCACGCTGGGCCGTGTGCGCGCCGGCGAACTTTTGCCAATGGCGCGCGGCGCAGCGGGAAAAGTCCTGAGTGCTTTTCGCAACGGCGTGACTTCCGAATCTCATGAGTCGATGATTTTCATATCGTTCGGCGAACGGGATCCTTCCTGTGCCGCATTGGCGGCTCCGGTCTTCGGACCCGAAGGTCAGATTGCTGGCGCCTTGTCGCTATCGGGCCCCCTCAAGCGCTTTACTGCGACTGCCGTGAAAAAAATGAGTGTCCCGCTGCTCGCCGCGGCGCAAACCGCCACGCAATCACTGGGTGGCCAGTCGAGCCAGCGCGTCCGCGTGCGCCGTCTGCGGGGCGCAAGCGCAAGGAACCAGCATAAAGCGCTGATTCTGAGGGAAGTTCGATCCCACTGATCCAAAAACGCCGCACGTGTGCTCTCCGTTGGAACGGCTACAGCTATCCCAAAGCAACATGCCGGTGCTGCCGGAGCGATGCGTGCTGTCTTCGTGGCCAGACGCGGCACAGTCAAGGCGAAGACACAGGCGGTCAATCAGCTGGCAGCGTTGCTCGTAAGCGCGCCTCGGGAAATGAGAGATCGCCGTCTGAAAGCAAAGACTACGGCATGCGTTGAGGGCTGCGCCCATGTTCGGCCGTTTGGGCAAAACGCCGATGCTGCAAGTGCTTACGAGCACACTGCGGTTGTTTGCGAAGCGTTAGTTGGCATTGGCTCTGGAGCTTAAAGCGCCCGACGCCATGCTCGACCGCCTGACCGGCTTGTATGGCACTCGTGCCGGAGATGCTCGCTGCAAGACTGTGCCGTCCGATCCACATTGCCTTGTCGTTCGACGAGGAGGTTGGTTGCCTCGGACTGCGGCTCAGTGGCGCGGTGGCGCCACCTGCAACTCGTGTGCGCTTTCGTTGCTCGAGGGGTGCATCGTGCGCCCAAGTCCGAACAGCGCCGCACACGCGACCAGCGCCGGAATTGCACAGAACAGGAACACGTGCGAAGGCTGTGCGCTGACGGCAATAACGGCGCCGCCTGCCAGCGGTCCTAGCAGCGAGCCGAAGCGCCCGACGCCTTGTGACCAGCCAACGCCAGTACCGCGGATCGAGGTCGGATAGTAGCCGGTGATGAACGCGGTCACGGCGAGTTGCGCGCCGATGATGAAAAAGCCGGTCAGAAAGATTGAAATCATGATCAGCACTACGTTGTGCTCAGCGAAACTGATCGACGCGACCGACACCGCACCGAGCAGGTAGGCTAATGTGAGAACGCGCAATGGCCTGCGCTTCATCGCACGCGATACCGCCAGACTGCCCACGATACCGGCGAAATTGATCATTACCGTGCCGAGCACAGCATCCTTGATCGGCAAACCGGCCTGTCTCAACAGCGACGGAATCCAGTTGATCAGGCAGTAGGTCAGCACGAGGCTTGCGAACAGCGTGATCCACAGCAGCACCGTGCCCCTTCCCAGACCGTTGGCGAACAGTTCACGCACACTTCCGCGAGTCGCACGTGGTTCAATGAGGTAAAAATCGTCGCCCGCGCGGAACGTATTGACGCCGTCGATTTTCGACAGAATGTGTGCCATGGCTGCGCGCTTGCCGCTCACATAGGTCATATAGCGCACGGATTCAGGCAGGAGAATCAACAGCACGGGCACGCAGAGCAGCGGCAACACCGCGCCGAGATAGAAAATCGACGTCCAGCCTTGATATTCGATCATGCGGCCGGCGAACGAGCCGCCGATTACCGCGCCGAGCGGGAAACCCCACATGCTGATCGTGACGATCGTGGTGCGGGAGCGGGCCGGTGCATATTCCGATGCCAGCGCCAGGAAGTTGACCAGCGCACCGCCCAGACCGACGCCGGCCCCGAGGCGGTAAATCAGCAGTTCGTCGTAGCCTGTCGCGAACGCGCAGGCGCCAGTCAGCAAACCGAACAGCGCGACCGCACCAATCACGAGCATTCGTCGACCGATCCGGTCCGCTAGCATGCCGAAACCCACCGCGCCGATGACAGTGCCAAGCAGTCCGGCCGAAAAGATCGGGCCGAAGGCTGACGGTGCGAGATGCCACGCCTTCGAAATGGCAGGCGCGACGAAAGCAATCGCCTGAGTGTCGTAGCCGTCGAGCATGATGATGATGAACAGCAGCGCAAATACTCGCCACTGAAAGGCGCTCAGCGGTGCTCCATCGATCACGCTGACCACGTCGATACGCTTGCCTGTCTCCATGTTCATTCCTTTTTATCGCAATGAATACCGCTGTTCGCGACGCGCTTGCGTGTTATCCGGCAAGCCTCGTCGTGTGGGCCCGGCCAGTCATGGCGGCGGCTATTTTCTCCGCGACCATGATGGTGGGAATATGCGTGTTGCCGCTTGGCACAGATGGCATAACCGATGCGTCGGCCACACGCAAGCCGTCTACGCCATATACCTTGCCTGTTGGCGATGTCACGGCCATTGGGTCGGCGGCATCGCCCATCCTGCACGTGCCGCATACGTGGCCGGTGCCGGTCACCGCTTTTTCGATCAGGCGGACGAGACCTTCCTCATCCGCTGTGAAGGCCGCAAGGGAACGCATGCTCGCGAACCGCTCCAGCGTGCGCATGCCGCCGCGTGGGTCGGTGTCGATCCACGTTGCGGCGACACGGGCGCGAATCGCATTCCAACGGGACACGTGGTTGTAGCGCATCAACCCCGCCACGTCTTCGAGTATGAACGGCGCGCCGCACATCGCGGAGACTTCTGGCGCGGCGAACATGTCGATCGCCATGCGCATGCCGTCGAGCAGGCGCGTCATGTCGCGCGAGTCGGACAGAAAATTGAAAGCGACTCTTGGCGCGCCATCGGGCTTCGCAGGATCGAGCGCGACTTCACCGCTTGAAAACGGGCGCATCAATACCGGCGCCAGCGACGCGAGTTGTCGTCCCAGTGCATGCCATGACAGATAGCTGCGCACATACAAACCCAGATCGCCGCGTGGACACTTCTCATGTGCGGACGACCAGCGCAAGTACGTCGATCCGGCGGGGCGCCAACCGGGTGCGTCGCGGCCGTCAGGTTGCAGCAGCGCCGTCGTGAATACGATCGGATGATTCTGGAGATTGCGTCCGACTCCTGCACGATCGGCGACCACGCGCAGGTTCATCTCGGCCAGATGTTTTGCTGGCCCGATCCCGGAGCGCAACAGCAGCGCCGGAGTTCGAAGCGCACCGGCGGTCACGATCGTTTCGTGCGCATACGCCGACATCTGGCCACCGTCCGCACGGAGCAGTTGCGCGCCCGTCACCTTGCGGCCCTCGACGATCAGCCGGGTTGCCTCCGTTTGCGCGAATATCGTGAGATTGGCGCGCTGGCGAGTATCGGCGTCGAGATAGCACAGACCGGCTGACGCGCGCGAGTTCGGGTGACGGCTGATCGGTAGCGAGCAGTGGCCGTCGCGAAAGTCGGCGTTCATGTCGTCGATCTGCGGCATGCCGAGTCTGCGCGACGCGTGCGATACCGCGCGCGCGAGCGGTTGCCATTGCGCTTCGGTCTCGCGGCGAATCGGAATCGGCCCCGTCTTGCCATGCATTGCGCCGGCGAAGTCCATGTCGTGCTCCAGGCCGACGAAATACGGCAGCACGTCGTCCCAGCCCCAGCCGCGCGCGCCTGCGTCGCGCCAGCCGTCATAGTCGCCGGGCATGCCGCGCAGTGCCCACATGCCCATGATCGCCGTGCTACCGCCCATGATCTTGCCTTGCTGCAATGGCACGGCCGGCGAGTTGTCCGCGCGGCGCCAGTGCACCCGGGTATCGCGCCACATATAGTCGTGATTGAACGCGGACAATGGGAAGATATTCGTGATGTCTGCCGGCTCCCGACCGGGCAGCAAATCCGCGCCGGCCTCGACCAGCGCAACCCTCGCCCGCGGATCGGCTGAGAGCCGGTGTGCGAGGACCGAGCCTGCGGCGCCCGCGCCGATAATCAGGTAGTCGAAAACGGTATCCATGGGTCGCATAGCGCTCAGGTGGCTCCGGCCTTGCCGCTGCACGGTGACGTGCCCGGCAGGGGCCGAATCGGAATCACGCCGCCGCGAATCCGGCGGTGATGCACCAGACGGTCCCGGTACGACTCGCTCATGTCCAGCGGATCCCAGTCGAACTGGTCGTCGAGTTTCACGTCGACGCTTGCCACGCCTGGCAACGCACTCAGTGTCCGGTACGCTTCGCTCGCGAACGGCGCGCCCATCAGGCAGCCATATTCCGTGACCGCGACCGTAACGGTGACGTGCATGCCGTGCGGGAGCGCTGCAAGCTCGACGCGCCGGACAAGGCCCATATCGTCGAGACCTGCCGCGCACCCGGCCGCGACGCTGCAAGGATCGATGATGCCGTTCAGCGCCGCACGCACCTGCGTTTCGCCGATCATGCCGCACGCTCCTGCTGCGCCGCCTGGCTCCATGGCGGCGCGAGGGCAGCGAGCCGGCCGAATTCGTCGCCCGCGAGCCGCTGCCGCAGCGCGGCGACATTCCAGCCGAGAAAGCGCGCATGGTTCAGGCCGAGAATTTGCCGCTTCATCGCTTCCGTGAGTTTCGGGTAGCCGAAGCCCTCGCACATGTCGTCCGGAATCTGAAAATCCCAGAACAATTCGATGAACGGGCGCGGATGATGGGCAACGCACCCCGTAGCCCAGAAGATCCTGTCTTCACCGCCCCATACCAGCAGCGAGCCGAGCAATTCGGCGAAGCGGCGCGGCGAGCGCTGTAGCAGATACGCGCTGCTGCCTTCGAGATTGACTGTCACGTTTGGAAAGCGCTGCATCTGCCAGGCGGTTTCCTCAAGGAACGCGATCCCGCCATGCACGACCTCGAAGGTCAGGTAGGGAAAGGCGGTGGCCGCGCCCGCCACGTCGAACGGAGCGAACGGTTCGCTCGGCACCTGCCCTTGCGGAATCGCCTTGTGCGTGGCAATCATTTTCACGCCGAGCTTGCGTGCTTTTTCCAGCAGCGGGAATGCGATTTCAGGGTCGTCGAGCCGGTAGCTCTTCACCTCGCCGTCAACCAGATCCATTGGATAAAACTTGAGGCCGACCACTTTGTCTTCTTCGACCAACTGATCGATCAGGTCGAGCGCGTCAGGCTGCCAGGGACTAACCGGCCCATACAGCGCCACGCGATCCGGGTAACGTTCGCGCATCGCGCGGCCGACCGAGAGTGGCGAGCCGCCGTCGCGATAGATGCCGTAGAGCGGCGTGCCGTGATAGATACACACGTCGGTCTGGCTTTCGGCGAACAATGCCTGTGCCATCAGATCGGGATCGGCGGCATGCCGGAAGCGCTCGCGCGACAACGCCCATTTGGGATCGCCATCGGGAATCAGCTTGCTGTGACCGGCGTAGAGCGTGTCGGACAACTGTATGGCCACACGTTCCTTGAAAATGCCGTCGACATGATTTTCCAGCGTCGTGTTATAGCCGTGTACGGTCGAGTCGATGACGAATACATCATCGAGCGGCCAGCGAGGTTGGGCGTCTTGCATAGGGTGTCTCCTCCTTTTTTTTGCGGTGGCCGTGGCCGTGGCACGTCAGCGTTCGTCGACTACCGTGTTGCGCAGGATGCCGATCCCTTCGATTTCTGCTTCGATCACGTCGCCGTGTTTCAGCAGCCGCTCCGGGAAACGCCTGTTGAATCCCGCGACGCCGCTGGTGGTACCGGTCGTCACGATGTCGCCCGGTTCGAGGGTGAGACGGGACGACCAGTAAGCGAGAATCTCGCCGCATTTGAAAATCATCTGGCGGGTGTTGTCGTGCTGCCGCGTTTCGCCGTTGACACGTAGCGCAATGTTCAGCGCGTCGGGATCGGCGAGTTCGTCGCAAGTGACGATGCAGGGGCCGAGCGGGCAGGTGGTATCGAGATTCTTGCCCTGAAACACGACGCCGGTCGGTTTTTCGACGACGATCAGATCGCGCATGCTGATGTCATTGACGATCGTGAAGCCGGCCACCGCTTCGCGCCAGTTGTCCGCACTCAGGTCGCGGCAGCGTTGGCCGATCACCATCGAGAGTTCGATCTCGTAATCGAGTTCCTCTGTGTGGCGCGAGCGCGTAATGGCTTCGTCGGGACCGATCACGGCGGACGGCATCTTCAGAAATGCGACGGGATATTGAGGCAGTTCGCGTAACACGCCGGCGTCGCGTCCTTCCTGGATGTGGCCGCTGTAGTTCGCGCCGATCGCGATGATCTTGCCGGGCCGTTGCAGCGGCGCAAGCAGCCGGACCGCGGCGAGCGGGCGCAGGATTCCGCTGCGAGCGAGAACGGTGTTATCGGGGCTTTGCGCGAGTGCGTGAACGTGCCGCAGCGCGTGGCGCGCCGCGCGCATCGAATGGCCGCCGCCTTCCAGAAAGCGCTTCATATCGGCAGGAATGCGGATGCGGGCCAGATCGTCGGCGAATGGGTCGTGCTCGACGTCTCTTCGCCATGCGGCGTACGCGAGAGAGAGATCGACCACGCTGGCGCCGGCACCGGGCAAAGCTCTGGCCGATTC
The DNA here is from genome assembly GCF_031570135.1 of Paraburkholderia sp. USG1. Classification (NCBI taxonomy): domain Bacteria; kingdom Pseudomonadati; phylum Pseudomonadota; class Betaproteobacteria; order Burkholderiales; family Burkholderiaceae; genus Paraburkholderia; species Paraburkholderia sp. USG1. The sequence goes on from NZ_JAMWXW010000011.1 coordinate 204,029, forward strand.
GACCAGTGCGCCGACGCGGGCGCCGGGGGCGTCGGGTGTGTGGAAAGAGACCAGCTTCATGAGTCACTCCAGGCTGAGCGTTGCACGATTCGTGTGACACGGGCCTGAACGGCATAAGGCGCGAGTTCCTGCGCGAGGCGTGCCTCGGCTTCCGCGGAAATGCGCGTGCCGAGCACGACGACGTCGGTTACGCCCGCGACAGCGAGCAGTGCGGGCCGCACGGAGCTCGCCGTGGTCACGGGACGATACTGGCAACCGGCGCACATGCCGGTGTACTTCACGGTCACGACACCGTCGGCGCTGAGGTCGATCAGTTCCAGACCGCCGGCATGAGCGCGGATCATTTTCGATAGCGCGTCGACCGTCTGGTCGACCGCCTTGCGCTCGGCGCTCATGCTTTCACCGCGCCCGCAGCGGCGTGCGGATTCGTCGCCGGCAATGCAGCCAGCTCCCGTTTTTTCTCTTCGATGTTCACGCCCATCAGGCGCGCGAAGTTCTCGCCGAGAATCTTGCGGCGATCGTCGCGCGTAATCTGTGGATAGCCATAGCCCACGCGCAGATCTTCGGGTATTTCGATTTCCATGAACGCGTTCAGATAAGGAGCCGGTCCGCCTGCCAGCGCGGCCTCCGAGCCCCACAGGATCTTGTCGGAGCCGACCATCTGAAGCAGCCGGCCAAGATGATCCTGCACGAGGCGCGGTGCGATCCGGTAGAACGTCATATAACCTGCCAGCGACAGGTAGACGTTCGGAAACCGCGCAGCGATGGACAACATCTCCTCGAAATACGGAAGCGCGAGATGATGGACCACGAAATTCATGTCGGGAAAATCACGCGCCGGGCCTTGCAGATCAATCGGACTCAGATATTCCATGTTCTGCAGACCGTACGGATTGCCTTTGTGAAACTGCAACACGCGGATGCCGGTGTTGCGGGCGCGCTCGAACAAAGGGTATGCAATGCGTTCGTCGTCGCACCGCCAGCAGTCGGCGATCTTTGCATGACCGTTGTAGAACTTGAGCGACTTCGCGCCGAGCGTGCCGACCTGGAAGTCGATCTGATCCAGAGCGTCGTTCAGTCCACGGTACATCGGGTCCACACCGCCGCAGAACATGACGCGCTGCGGGTGGGCTGCGGCCATGGCGTGCTGGGTGAGGACCGGCGCGTACCAGTCTTCGAACCAGTCGAACATCGGCACGACCTGGGTCATGGCCATGTCGGTGGGGGAGCTGTTGAACACGAGATCGTACATGTCGTCGACCTCCCAGCGGCGAGCCCACTCGAAGTCGGGATCGTCGTGACGCGGCACACCCGGCCAGCGCAGTTTGTTCACGTAAGCCAGAATCCTGTCTCGTGCCGGCGCGGCGTCCGCGCGGTCGCGACGGATGTTGGGCGTCGACATGTCGTACAGGTGGATGACGTTATCGAACACGAAAATGTCGTCAATCATGATGCGCTCCAGAAGCAGGCGACGGGCGGTGATTCACGCAGCGACGCTGCGGGTATCCAGTTGTGGTGAAAAGGAGGTAGGCCGAAGGATCACGCTGCGCATGGCGAGCATCGGCGCGAGCCGATCGACTTCGCGCCGATAAACTGCCCAGCGTGGATCGCTTTCCAGTGCGGCGCGCATCTGCTCGCGGCTCGCGAGACTCTGGTGTCGCCATAAATGCGTCACTTCGTTGAGCGGGCCGATATCGGTGACGAACATACCGAGGAAGGTGCCGTCGAACGCGGCAACATGATCGAGTTGAACCGGCAGCGCGTAGTTCTCCCATACGTCGAGCCAGGCCTTCAGCTTGTGCATGTCGACCGTATAGGTGCGTTGTTCGACGATCATCCCGTGACTCCTGCGCCGCCTTCAGGCGTGGCAAGCGAACCGAACACCTCGTAGAGCGCGGCGGCGTCCTGGTCGGCGCGCTGCTGTTCCTCGGCGACGGCATAGATCTTCAACGCGGCGTCGAAAAGAGGCGTTACCGCGCGGTGGCTTGCGATGTAGTCGGCAATGATCCTGGTATCCTTGAATGGAATTGCCAGATCGGCTGCCTTGGTGGCGGGATCGTCGTAGACACCGGCGATCATCAACGGCACGCGGGCACGCCAGATGCCGGAAGCAGCGGGGCTATTGCCGATCACGTCGTGAATCAGGTTCATATCGATGCCTGCGCGCGTGGCGAACTGCATCGTTTCGGCAATCAGAACCGTCGTCGTGCTGACCAGGTGGTTCACGACGAATTTGAGTCGTGACGACATGCCGAATGCGCCCACATAGCGTTGCTGCCGCGAGATCGCCTGAAGCACCGGCTCGACTTCGCGCCAGGCGGTTTCGTCGCCGCTCACGAGTGCGCTCAGCGTGGCCTCTTTAGCCTGCACCGCGCCGCCGATCAACGGACAGTCCAGCAAACGCGCGCCGCTTGAGCGGTTCAGGGTCGCCGCCGCGCGTTCCTTGTCGTCGATAGAGAGCGTGCTCGTTTCCAGAATGACGTGGGGAGCGTGCGTCGCTGCTGCGAGTTGATCGATCACCTGATGCAGCGCGGCGCCCGAAGGCAGCGACAGAATCAGATGATCACTGTAGGCCGCGACTTCCGCGAGTCGGGTTGCGACTTCGCCGCCGATATCTGCCAGCGCCGCACGCCGCGCGGGGGCGATGTCATAGCCTTTCACTTGCCAGCCGCGTTCGAGCAGCGAGTTCGCCATTGGCAAACCCATCAATCCGATGCCGATTATTCCGACTTTGCCTGCCATCGTTCAGCTCCTCCAGGTTCCAGAATGCCTTCAAATAATTTATGATTCATATTGTATTCAAATTGAATTCAATAAGAGAGGCGTGATTTCCCTAAGGTCGATCACGTCGGCTCGTGAGGTCTTTTTTAGCGGCTCAGATGACGTCGAAGAAATTCGATGGCCGGTTGCGTAACCAGATCGAAGCCGAACGAATACGTGGGAGTGACGTCGCAATAGTGATTCATGAACGGAATCACATGAGTTTCGGCGTGCGGATTGTTATGGCGCTTCAACGCTTCGTTCATCCACTGCGTTTGTTCGACCGGTACATGCATGTCGAACGCGCCATGAATGCCGAGCACCGGTTGACGAATTTTGTGAGCATGACTGATGGGTTGCACCTCTTCATAAAACGCGCGGTGTTCGTCGGGTGCGCCGCCTAGCCACTGGCAAAGCAGTGCGTAGCGTCCGGGTGCGTATCCCGCTACGCCGCGCACATGCTGCAGCAGATCGGTCGGTGAGCCGAATGAAAGCGCGGCGCGCAGTTCGGGCCATTCGGCGGCCGCGCGCAGTGCGCTCGTGCCTCCACGCGACATGCCCATGACGGCCGTGCTGTCCGGCGCGACCGAAGGTTGGCGTTGCAACCAGTCGAATGCGATCTTGATGTCGCGGTGATCGTCGATCGGCGAGCCGGCGCGGTAGGTGACGGACAGCGTGTGAAAGCCGCCTGCCGCGAGCCGGCTCGCCAGCCAGTCGATGCTGTCGATCAGGCCAGTGCTGATGCCGCCGGGACAGACGATGACAGCCGGCGCGCGTTGGCCGTTGGCAGGCGCGTAATGGCGTGCACCGAGGGTGAGGCCGTCGCCCGTGAGCGTGACATCATGGGTGGAGTAGCTGGGGTTCGACACAATCGGTTCTCCGGATGATGGATGACTGAAACGAATCGGGATCTGTCGTCATGCGCTCGGCGGCCTTCTCGGCCAGCATGATGACGGGGATGTTCGTATTGCCGGTCACCATGGCCGGCATGATCGACGCGTCGACGACGCTCAGACCGTTCACGCCGTACACACGGCAGTCGGCGTCGACTACGGCGAGCCGGTCGGCCGGCGCGCCCAGCTTGCAGGTGCCGGCGACATGGCCAACCGGCACCGCGCGCTCGCGCGCGACCGCTTCGAGCAGCGTATCGTCGCCGCGCAAAATTTCTGCATCGATTCCGACGTAGGCGATCGCGCGCCGACGCAGTGACCCGTACATGTCGAGTGCGCTGCTGAGTAAGCGCGCTTTCACGGCATTGGTTAGCGTGGGCTGATTCAGTGCGCGAATCAGCTTGCCTTGCGTCGGGAGGCAGGCGCCGTTGAGGTGGGCCGACACAATGGGATCGGCGAGCATGTCGAGCGCGAACCGCAGACCGTCGCGCAAACGCACGCGATCGCGCTCGTCGGAAAGCAGATTGAATTCCACCTTCGGCGCTGCTTGCGGCGCGGCAGAGTCGAGCGTAACGCTGCCACGCGAAAACGATTTATAGACGGAGACGCCGACACCGCCCATCGCGCGGCCTAGCGCATGCCACGAGGTTTTGTTCAACAGCACCATGAACATATCGCTGGCGGGGCAATTCGCAATACCGGACGAGTAGCGCAGGCAGTTGCTGAAACCCGGCCGCAACGCCGCGGATTGCCGTGAATTGCGTTTCAGATGGGCCGCGATCGAGAGCATAGGATGATTCAGCAGATTGCGGCCGACGCCTGGCAGATCGGCTTGCACCTCGATGCCGAGCGCGCGCAACGCGACCGGATCGCCGACGCCCGAACGCATGAGCAGCGTGGGCGAGTAGATCGCGCCGGCCGCGACGATCACTCGCCGGGCCTGTACTTCGTGCGCCACGCCGCCGGTGGTCAGCGCGACACCCGTGACGGTACGGTCGCGAATCAACACACGATCCACGTGTGCCGACGACACGATGCGTAAATTCGGCCGCGCGCGAACCTGTGCGTCCAGATAGGCGGTGGCAGCGGAGATGCGCCGTTCGGTCGTGTTGCTCATCGGTACCGCGGCAATGCCATCGCGAAACTCGCCGTTCATGTCGCCGAGTTCGGTGAAGCCGCGCTGACGCAATGCGGCGGCGGCTGCGGCGCTGAATGGCGGCCATTGCGCGGCATGATGGCGGCGGATTGTGACAGGTCCCGTGTCGCCATGCAGCGGGCCTGCGTAATCCATGTCGCGCTCGATACGTCGAAAGTAGGGCAGCACGTCCTCCCAACTCCAGCCGCTCGCGCCGTTCTGCGCCCACTCGTCGTAGTCGGCCGGCAGACCGCGCAACGCCGCCATGCCCATCACGGACGAGCCGCCGCCGATCACTTTCGCCTGCTCGAACGGCCGGGGCGCTTCGCCTGGACGCACCTGCGCGAGCAGATCGTTCCAGAAGAATTCACGTTGTCCATACGAGCGCGGATAGCTGTCCAGCAACGTGCCGGGTTCCGTGCCGGGAGCGAAGTCGCGGCCGGCCTCGAGCAGCAGAACGGTGACGCGCGGATCCGCGGACAAACGGCTGGCCAGCACGCAGCCCGCCGAGCCTGCACCGATGATCACGACGTCGTAGGCACCCAGGCTGGCGGGCGTCGGCGTGGCGCTCATGACTTCGTACTCCGTGACGTCGAGCAGGCGCGGCGCTTCACAGCAGGCCGCCATTCACGTGAAGGATCTGACCGGTGACGCCACGCGCGGCGTCGGTGGCGACGAAGTGAACGACATCGGCGATGTCGACGGGCATGGCAATGCGACCTTTGGGCGTGGCGGCAATGACGGTTGCGCGTCGGGCTTCAGTGGTCTGCGACATCATGGTCTGGGTGGCGGTCATGCCCGGCGACACGACGTTCGCGGTAATGCGGCGCGCGGCGATTTCCCTGGCGAGCACGCGCACGTAGACTTCGGTCGCGGTCTTGGCGCCCGAGTACGAAGCCGTGCCGGGATACGGCTGGCACGCCGTACTCGAAGAAATGAACACGATGCGTCCGCCGTCGCGCACGTTGCGCGCCGCCAGTTGAAGCGCAACGAACTGGCCGCGTGCGTTCAGTGCCATGACGCGGTCGAAATCCGCTTCACTCGTGTCGATCACGCTCTTCACGACCGCGTCGCCGCCGGCATTCAACACGGCGATATCCAGACCGCCGAAAGTCGCGGCGGTCCGATCGAACAACTGCGCGATCGCTTCGGGATCGCGAACGTCGGCAAGTACTGCGCTGGCCATGCCGCCGGTTCGCTCGATGTCGTGAACTACAGTTGCGGCGTCTTCCTGATCGGCGTCGTCGCGATAGTTTACGACCACGGCCGCGCCGCCTCGTGCGAGCGTGCGTGCGATCTCGGCGCCGATGCCGCGGCTCGCACCGGTGACGAGGGCCACTTTGCCGCTCAACGGCGTAGTCGGGGTGCGCGGCGCAGTTGCGCGGGATGAATCATTCATGAGGCTGTCTCTTGCTGATCGCTTTTCTGGGGCTGCAAGCGTGGTAGCAGCGAGCGCATACCGGATGCGCTCGTACTGGACTCGTGTCAGGCGGCCGGCGCGACGCCGGTGCGAATGTGCTGTCCGGTGATCCACCGGGCTTCGGGGCTGGCCAGGAAGGCGACCACGTCGGCCGCTTCTGTCAGATCCGCAACGGGCTTGCCGCCCGGATTCGCAGTGACGACGTTGACCGTGACGCCGCGCGCGCCGATCTCCTTCGCCAGCACCCGGCAGTACAGTTCCGACGCCGCGCTCGCGCCCGCGTGGACCGCGTTGCCGATCTCCAGCGCGTGGGACTCGTCGCCCGACGTCACGACGATGCAGCCGTTGTCGCGTACGCGCCGGCCGGCCTGTTGCAGAACGAAGAAACGCGCTTTGGCGTTCAGCGCGGTGAGCCTGTCGTAGTCGGCGAGGTCGACGTCGGCCAGCGGGCAGGACGCCGGTGCGTCCGGTGCATTGCTGACAACGATGTCGATTCCGACACCTTCGACAACGCGTTCGGCCTCGTCGAACAAGGTTGCGATAGCTGCCGGATCGGTCAGGTCGCCGCAAAGCGCCGAGGCTTGGCCGCCCGCGCCACGGATGGTAGCGACCAGAGCATGCACCGCCTCAACGGACGACTCACGCAATGCATGCAGCACCACCCTTGCGCCTTGTGCCGCCAGCGCAGCGGCGACGCTCGGACCAATGCCCTGGCAGGCCGCCGTGATCAGCGCGGATTTGCCGGAAAGGGCGCCAGTTTGCATCTCGTCTCCTGTTTATTGTCAGCCGCTCGACGCATCTGTTGCGTTCGCTGAATTGAATTCAATTTGAATTCATAATAGGGGTGAGCGATATGACTGTCAACCGTCATCATCCGCTCGGGCACGAGACGAGGGTTTTCCCTCTCATTGCAATACATTGAGAGCGCGCTTTAGAATTCATAATGAATTCAATTTGAATCCTATCTTGTTCGTGGGCTCTGTCGCCCGCTTGCGCCAACCATAAGGACCGCTTTATGCCAAATCCGATCTCGGACGCCGAACGCGAAGCACGTGTCGAGCTTGCCGCGCTTTATCGACTGATCGAACAGCACGGGTGGGGCGAAGGAATCTACAACCACGTCTCGCTGCGCATTCCCGACGCGCCCGACCATTTCCTGATCAAGCGCCACGACCTGATTTATTCCGAGGTGACGGCTTCGAATCTCGTCAAGGTCCGCATCGACGGCGACCTCGACGAGACGGCCGGTGTCAACCGGCCGGGATTCGTTCTGCATGGCGGTGTGCTGTCGGACCGACCGGACATCAACTGCGCGATTCATGTTCATACGGCGGCGGGCATTGCCGTTTCCGCTGACCGCGCGCCGCTCAAAATGGTGTCGCAATATGCCGTTCGCTTTTACGGCCGCATCGGTTATCACGAATACGAGGGAATCACCGATGGCTTGAGCGAGCGCGAGTCGATTGCGCGCGATCTGTCGAGTCACACCGCGCTTTTCATGCGCAATCACGGCGTACTCGTCGTCGCCGCAAGCGCGCCCGCGGCGTTCACCCGCATCAAGGATCTGCTCGAGGCGTGCCGTATCCAGTTGATGTTGCAGGCGAGCGGCGATCGGCTCGTGGAAGTGCCGCCGGAAGTTTGCGAGAAAACGCTGCGTCAGTTCGAAAAGCACGACAACGGGCGCGGCGGTGCGGAGTGGCCAGCTTACCTGCGTATGCTGGACCGGCTGGACGCCTCGTACAAGCTTTGAGGTTTGAAACGGCCGCAGCGCGGCCGCTTTACGCCGCTATTAGCGCATGCCGCGAAAATATTTGACGACAGTCTCGGCCACGCGGTGCAGATGTTCCTCTGCCGCTTTCTGTGCCGCTGCGCCATCTCGCGCGAGCAGCGCCTTGAGGATCGTCTCGTGCTCGTCGATGACGCTGTGGGTGGGAACATGCTGCCGCACGCCTTCAATACGCGGCCGCCGTACGTGGCTGGACAGCATTGAATGCATATCCACCAGCACGGGATTGCCCGTCAATTCGATCAGTTTGCGATGGAAAGACTGATTGAGCCTGAAGTACTCCTCTGTCTCATCGGAATCGAAGTGCTGGCTGAATCGCTCATGCAGTTGGGCGAGTTCTCGAAGCTGTGCGTCCGTTGCGCGTTCGCAAACCTGGCGTGCCGCGTAGCCTTCCAGTGCGGCGAGGACATCGAGTTTGTCTTCGATGGTCTCGACGGAAATGGGGCTCACGATCGCGCCGCGATTGCGGAAAAGCTGCACCAGCCCTTCCGATGCCAGCACCTTTAACGCTTCGCGTAATGGCGTACGCGACACTTCCAGTTCCTCGCATAGCTCGCGCTCCGAGATCGGCGTGCCAGGACGAAGTACCCCGTCGACTATCTTGTTGCGCAGAATTTCGGTGACCTGGTGATGAAGCGGCTGAGTGTCTTGCGTCATGAGTAGATGGAAGGGTCGATGGTTGTGCTGCGCGGCGAACGCCAGAAAGTTGGAATCGCCCAGATTGCATTCGATTGGTATTCTGAATGTATCACAGCATTCATCGCACTGAAACTGTGCGATTGGATGCCGCGCCGACCCAGACGTGCGCATGACGAAGCGCACGCACCGGCGCCGGAAATTTCGTCAACTTGGCCCGCTTTTCCCTTGCGGCGCCGCATTCCGCCACATTGCACGCAGGCTTTCCCTCTACCGCTAGTGGAAAACGATAAATGAATTTAAATTGAATTCAATTTAAATTCAATCTGCGTGCTCGATAACAGATGCGTACGCCGAGTGCGGGCCACCAGAAAAAATTCGACAGAAGAGCCCGCGGACGACATGACAAGGAGGAGACGGAAGTGAAAAAATTTGCAGGACTAGGTTTGTTGATTGTCAGTAGTGCTGCTTTTTCACAGAGCAGCGTGACACTCTACGGACGGCTGGACGCCGGCGTGCAATATCTCAGTAATGTGGCGGGCGCCGACGGGCGGCGCTCCGCACTGTGGAGCGCCGACAGCGGCGATGATGGCGCAAGCGCTTTCGGCGTCTACGGCACGGAGGATATCGGCGGTGGCTACAAGGTGAACTTCAAGCTGCTCGACTATCTGCTCGTGACAAACGGGCTGAGTGCTACTCCATTCTGGAACAATGCCTGGGTGGGCATGTCAGGACCGTTCGGCTCGTTCCGGATGGGACGCGACGACTCAATCCTGAAAGACGGCAACTTCGACTACGACCCGTTTTCGCAGCAGCACGCCGGACTGGCTTCGCTCGTGCGTGGCGCGAACTGGCCGAACTTCAGCAATACATTCAGCTACTACACGCCGACTTTCGGCGGCTTTGACGCGGGCTTTCAATACTCGCTGAGCGGCGTGCCCGGCCAGTTCAATAGCGCGCGCGCCGACGGCGTGCAACTGAGCTATCGACTCGGCGCGTTTTCGGCACGAACGGTCTACCAGGAGGTTCGCGATCCGAACGGCAAATACAGCGATCTGTACACGGCCCAGAAGCAGTTGTTCGCCGCGGCCGCGTTTGTGGGCGGCGCATTCAAGGTGCAGGTCTCGTACACCTATATGGCCGCGCCCGACGCTCCGCTCGGCGGTCCACGATATGCCGATTTCGGCTGGTTGGGGCTGACTTACACCGCTTCGCCGTTTCTGCGCGTCACCGCTGCTGCATACCATATCCATCAACGCGATGGGCAAGGCAGTGCGACGCTGCTGGACCTTGGACAGACCTATAACCTGTCGAAGCGAACTTCTCTTTATGCGACCGTGGGCTATCTGATCAATGGGAAAAACACCAACTTCTCCGCGGTCGAACAGCCCGAGACCTCGGCCTGGAATCCCGCACCAGGCCACAATCAACTCGGCTTCTATGCAGGCGTCATGCATTACTTCTGACAGCTTACGGATCGATAAAAGGACTTCACATGAGAAAAACAATCGTGGCGCTTCTGCTAGCCGCAAGCCTTCAGACGATGGTGACCGCGCCCGTCGCGCAAGCTCAGTCGGCGAGCGGAGCGGCTTTGCCGGACGACGCCGTTGCGCATCCCAATCGTTACTTCCGGAAACAGTCGCCCGAAGACAAGCAACTCACACGGTCGGTTCGCAGACAGATCGCGAAGCTGAAAGGTGTCGATGTCAGCGACGTGTCGGTCAGTTCTCGCAATGGACTCGTGCGCCTTACCGGGACGGTACAGCGTGCCGACGAGTCGCAGCAACTCGGTCAGGCGGTGCAGGGCATGACGGGAGTGAACGCGGTCATCAATTCGCTGACGATTCGAACGCGGATGTAGGCGGACGGCGAGTCGCATCTGGAAATCAGCCGAGTGTGTCGTTCGCATGAGAAGGCGGCGCGCTCGACGTCCACGCGCTGCGCTGCCAGTCTTCGCTATTTCGCAAATAGGGTTTGAACAGGGTACATCCTATTGGTAGGGATACCCATTCGCATGTACCTTGAAAGCGTGAAGGTGCGCGCACGGAGCACGGGACAGATGCTGCGGCGCGGAGGAGACAGGAGACGCGACGTGCAGAATCCTTCGACCGAATGGTCAACCAGCGACGTTCCTTTGGGCGACCGCACCGACGCCTGGGAATCGGTACTCAGTGCGAGTTATCGCGAGTGGCAGGTTCCGCGTCGTCTTCCGGCCACGTTCTATGCCCATGTGAAGCAGCACGACTTCGCCGGGGCGGGGATTGTCGAGACAGTTTGCGACCCTTGCATGGGACAACGTACGCGCGGACACGTCCGCCACGACGATGAGCTTTACGTCGGCGTTCAATTGACGACCGCCGGCCGCGAGCGGTTCAGGATCGGAGATTCCGGTGTGGAGGTCGCCTCGGGCGATGTCGTCGTCTGGACAACCGACCAGGTTGTCGAGTTCGAGGTTCTCGAGCGCCTGCACAAGGTCACCTTGATGATTCCCTGGTCGGTGATGCGTGAGCGCTTACCGGAACGCAAACACCCGCCCACCGGCGGCAAGATCGAAAGCCGCACGGGCGTTGGCTCGCTGCTCGCCGTTCACCTGCTCGCGCTTTCAAATGAAATCGCGACGCTCGACGAGAGCGTTCAAGGCCCCGTCAACAGGTCCACACTCGAGCTGCTGGGTATCGCGCTATCAGGTCAGCAACCGTCTGCAACGTTCGACGCGAGCGCGGCCATGCTTCGGCGCGTGCAGGACTTCATTCTGCAACATCTGCACGAAGACGATCTGAATCCAACCCGAATTGCCGAAGCAAACCGCATTTCGCTGCGCTATCTGCATATGCTTTTTCAGCGCAGCGACATGACCGTCTCGGGGTGGATTCTGGACAGACGGCTGCATGCCTGCAAGCTGGCTCTGACGGATCCCGCCTACAACCGCCAGCACATCTCGGAGATCGCATTCCGCTGGGGTTTCAATTCGACCAGCCATTTTTGCCGGGCGTTCAAGGAAAAATACGGAGCCTCTCCGGGCGACGTGCGCCGGACGGTGGGGGCCGGGCCTGCAGATGAGCCGGCATGACAGGCAGACGACAGGCGGACAGGAGATGACCTGTCCGCTCAATAACGAAACTGTCTGGTAAGGCGACGCCACGCCGCGTTGCGCGTTGCGGCCAGCCAGTTACACCGAGAAGCGGCAGAGCGTCTCGCCGCCATCGATGCGAATGAGATCGCCGTGAATGTAACTCGATTCGTCCGAGGCGAGAAATACCGCGAGGTTCGCGATATCTTCGACTTCGCCCCAGCGTTTCAGCGGAATGGCGTCCGTGAACACCTTGTCGAAGTCTTTGTCGTCGAATAGCGCGCGTGTCAACGACGTTTTCGCATACGTGGGGCAGATACCGTTGACGCGAATCCTGTCGCGCCCATATTCGATTGCCAGGCAGCGTGTCAGATTAGCGGCCGCGCCCTTCGATATGTTGTAGACGGACTGCTTCGGGTGGCCTTGCAAGCCGGCAGTCGAAACGATGTTGATGATATTGCCGCCGCGCGCCTGCTTCAGAAATACCTTGATGGCTTCCTGACAGCCGAACCACGTGCCTTTCACATTCACGTCGAAGCAGACGTCGAGGTCTTCGACCGCGAACTCGTGGGCAAGCTTGCCGGCCCGATATATACCGGCGTTGTTGACCATCACGTCGAGACCGCCGTAGAGCCGGACCGTTTCCTTGACCAGGTTCGCAACCTGGTCGAGCCTCGTCACGTCGCATGCCACATACTGAGCCTTGCCGCCGGCCCCGGTAATGGCGGCTACGGTAGTCAACTGCGGGTTGCCTTCGAAGCCGCCCTGGTTCGGTGCCTCGTGGATATCGCTGACAACCACGCTGGCACCTTCCGCTGCATACGCCATTGCGATGCCGCGACCGAATCCCGAACTTGCGCCCGTGACGATGGCGACCTTTCCTTTGAGCCTTTCCATGAATCCTCCTGGGAGAAAGGATGGCCAGCCGCAACGGGTTGGCCGTTACCGCGTTCAGCGTGCCGTAAAGGCGCCGTCGACTGTGAGCATGGAACCCGTCATCCACTCCGCGTCGTCGGAAGCGAGGAATAGCGCGGCTCTCGCGACATCGTCCGCGGTGCCGACGCGCGGCCACGGCGTCAGGTCGTGAAGCAGCTTGTTGGTATCGTCGTTTTCGAGGAAGGAGCGCACCATCGCGGTTGCGAGAAACCCGGGGCAGATCGCGTTCACGTTGATGCGCTCGGGCGCGAAGTCGAGTGCGAGTTCGCGTGTCAGATTGACGACCGCTCCCTTCGACGCGCAATAAGCCGGTTCGAGCGCCAGCCCGACCAGGCCGCCGATGGACGCGATGTTGACGATCCGGCCACGGACCTGGGCGCCGGTCGACGTCGTCAGCGGTTCCTGTTTCATGAACTGCGTGATAGCGTACTTGCAACCGAGCCAAACGCCTTTTGCATTCACGTTCATCGTGAAATCGTATTGCTCTTCCGTCTCGTCGATGATGCTGTGCAGACCGGTAAACACGCCCGCGTTGTTGACGATGATGTCGAGCCGGCCGAAGGTCGAAACCGCATGGCCGATGATCTTCTGGACGTCGGCCGCTTTGCTGGCGTCCGCCGCGATGAACGTGGTCTTGCCGCCTTCCCGGGTGATGACCGCATCGGTATCGGTTTCGATATCCTTCTCGTAGCCGCCTTGCAGTGCCGACTTCTTCAGATCAGAGCAGACGACATGCGCGCCCTCGCGCGCGAGAGCTAGCGCGATTGCTCGTCCATTTCCCGAACTGGAACCGGTTACGACGGCGACGCGACTTTCAAGTTTGCGGGTCAAGATTGTCTCCTTGAGTAGTAGTACTTTCGAATGACTTCGCGTTACATGATTCGTAGACGATGCGTGACGCCCGATGTGCCCGGTCAGGCGGGAAATGCCGTGAACGTATGAACCGCAATTTTTCCGTCCTTGACGACCAGTGTGTCCGTTGCCAGGGTAACCCAGGGCTTCGCCTCCCACGCGAGGTATGCCACGTCGCGCACCGTGCTCATGCTCGTAATCCTGAACGCCGGCCAGAACGCCGGGTCCGCGCCGTCAAGGAAGGCCTTGAAGAAGCCGGTTATCTCCTCGCGGCCGCGAAAGGTCTTGTCCGGCGTGACGAGCGCGGAGTCGTCGTCATAATCCTTGAGAATCTCCGCAACGCCGTGAGCAAAGGCGCCGAGATGATGGTCGAGGATCTGCCTGGTTGCAGCTTCGGTCTGTTCAGAGGAATTTGACATGTCGAATGTCCACAGGAGGGGCGGCGGGATGTATCGGCAACGATGAGCGTGCCGATACATGACATGGAAAGCGGACTTTTCAGCCCGCGTACGCGCGCTGGGCTTCGTCCCAGGTGACCACCACGATTGGCGTGCCGTCTTCCTTGATAAAGGAAAGCGGGCCGAGGAACGTCATATAAAACTCACTGTCGACCGGGAACGAGGTTTTGTCGTGACGGGCATTGGCAGACTCGTAGCCGTATGCCGGCGCCACGACGGTGTCGCCGCCATCCTCGCTGCCGCCACGGACGTCCATGCGGCCTTTTGTCAGCAGATATTCGCCTGGCCCGACGTGAAAGTGAGAGTTAAAGGACGAGCCGGCCGGACAGTCGAAAATCGCAGTCCACGCGCCCATCTCGGGCGAGGCGTGGAGCATCTTCCAGCGAATGCCGCCTCGGGAAAGTGCGTCCGGGAAGGGCTTCCACGGAATGTCGTCGATCTGAACGGCTTCTTCGCGAACCTTCGGTTTGATTTCCATCGTCGTCTCCTGATTTCGCCGAACCAGAATCGAGTTCGGTAAGGTTTGTGGGTGAAACAACGATATCGCAGGCAACGAGACAAAGATTGCACGCTAGCGCAACTCGGGTTGCCTGACAGTGCAGTGGAGGTGTGGAGGTGTGCGGACGCCAATGCACGGCTTCGATTCCTTCGCCGCGTACCGGAAACGGAATGACTCATGCATCGGGCCACCCAATGTCTGGCGTCCATGATTTGCGCCGCACGCCGAGGGACTTCTCAGGGTGCGAAACACAGGCTCCGCTCACCGTACGTGCAATGGTGTCGCAGAGCCACTGCTGCGCCGCTGAATCCTCAGGGCGAAGCTGCCAGCAAAGGTCGACATCGAAAGACGAGACAGGAAACGGCAGTGGCAGCGGGCGCACGCAAATCCTGCACAGGCGGGCCAACGCCGATTGTTCGCCCCGTAGCAATTGTGATTTCACGCTATCGGCATAGAAAAAAGATAGGTCCCACCTAAACTGAATTCTGTCAGCGGCGCGCGTCTCACCGACTTGCACCGCTCTTGAAACCGGATTAGGGATCCATCATGAAAAACAGACTTCTTGCGATGTTGCTCGTTGCGGCCACTACCTCCATCGCTGCGCCTGCATTTGCCAGCGGCTATGGACCGGCGCCTTCCTACCGTCCTTCGGTCGGGGCTCCCGCGTCACAACGAGGCCAGAGCGCACAAACCGTCGCAGCGGAACGCAACGATGCGGTCGGCTCCGTCAATGATTCGTACGGCGGCGTGGTTGCGCAATCCGTGGTGTCTGGCAGCCGTCAACCTGACCAGTCGGCTGCTCGCCTGTACTCGCGTCATTAATTCGAAAGGCGTCTGCTGATCAAGGCTGTAGCGAGGTGTCGAAATGCTGAAGATTATTCAAGGTGCGGTCGTGATCGCTGTGCTGATGCTTTATCTGGCGCCCGCAATGATTGCCGACGCCAGAAACCGGGAAGACGCCTTTGCGGTGACGATGGTGAACATTCTGCTCGGGTGGACGGTTCTGGGCTGGTTCGCTGCGCTGATATGGGCGCGGCATCCGGTCAGCGACCGTCGATTGAAGCACTTCGCAAGACGGGCGCAACGCGCAGTTGCACGCGTTACCATCAACGCAATCGTTGCCCGATCCGAAGGTCGTGCCAGTTCAATCCCGGTGGTCAACCCTCGGCTGGTGCCGTTGGTAGCGCGCATTGCGGCAAGGAGCAATCGCTGCCCAAGGAATTGAGTTTTTTCCGCATGGCAAGGTACGGTCTACCCGTGGCTGTCGATCCATGCGCGAGCCCATTCGAGTCCAGCCTGCTGCGCGCCCTCGTCAGTATCGAAAAAGCCAAGGACACCGGACGCTTCAATCACCCTGTTGTTTTGAGTAATGGTTCCGCTGGCAGCGTAAGGTCCAGGTCGATGCGGTTCCTCATGCTGCTGTATTGCATGTCCCCAGATGTTGTAGCCGTGGTAGGTTTCCGATTCCATTAACGCGACACCCCGACATAAGCCTGGCGGGAATCGACCCGCAGGATGTTCCCCTCAGGCGTGATCTGCCGCGGGATGTCTGTCAGATCAGGTGTTGCGGTTCGCGAATCCGCCGGGATTTCACGCTGTTTCGCAATCAACTTCGGCGCGGGCGCCCGAGCGCTTCGTGCATGATATTTCACGGTCCGCGAAGCACTGTGCCGATGTATCGACTGTTTATGCGACAGTTTGGCGGGCGGTGCGTCGGCCCGCGCCTCAGGCGGATTCCAGACTTCCACATAGCGTTCGCCTGCCGACACAGTAGAAACAACTGTCAGCAGCAGTGCGCCGAGGCCCAAGAATCGAAGCATGTCTTCTCCGTATTTTTCCAGTCGTTCCAAACCTTGCACGACTCACGGTTCCTACGCATGAGGCGCCGTCGCATGCGGCCACACGGCGGTCGCGCACCCAACACCGCGACGGAAGTCCGTGCGGGATACTGTACATTCATACAGGTATTTTGGCAAACAATGACATCGTCGTTGTCGCGCTCGCCAACCCGCTAATGACCAGGTTATCGGGAATGCGGCCTCGGGAATGCGGCCACGTCACTCCTTTCTCCGCTTCACGCTGCGTGCAGCAGTAATCCAGACGGACATAGACCTTGCGTCGATTCACGACGCGCCCTTGTAGGTCGCGACAAAGCCCGCGAGGTCTCCCCAGTTCGGCGAAGACAGCAATTCCGGATGATCCTGCTGAACTTTGAGCGCGACGCTACGAAAGGCTTGTGCACATGCCGAAAGGCCAACTGGCTGCGAAACGGGAGACGGTACAGGTGAGTTTCCCGGCATTGGCACATTCAGCCTGGGCGCAGGGCCCGGCGTTTTCATTTCGGAAAGGGCGGAACTGAGCTTCGAAAGTTGTGTGCGTGCACTGACCGGGGCGGAGTACGTGCCGCCGGCGTTGAATTTATCCGCGAGAAGCTGAAGGATCGACGTATGGTCCAGGTCGCCGGAAAAGACGCCGCCCGGCGTGACATAGGGCGAGATCAGGAATGCTGGTACCCGCAGCCCGGTAGTCTGAAACCGATATCCGGCAACGTCGGTCGGGATATCGAGGGGACTGACATGATCGAAGAACCCTCCATGCTCGTCGTACGTGACGATCATCAGCGTCTCATTCCATCGCTCTGACGTGGAAATCGTTTGATAGATGTCGGCGAGGAACGCTTGCCCTGGAGCAACGCCGGTAGGCGAATGGTCGTCATTCGGAGTCCGGTGTGGCCCGTCCGTGTATTCCGGTTCGATGAAAATGACTTGAGGCATGTTCGAACCGTTCGTCCAGTCTGCCTTGAAGCGCGAATACCGCCTGAACCTGCCGCCAATGCCATCCAACGGCAAGGCGAGCGACGTCACTATTTCGGGCAACCACTTGGGCATCAGGCTGAAGAACGGGAAAAATCCTCCCGACTGGTAGACACACCAGCTTGTGGCGTGTGCGGTCAGCCAGTCATATACCAGGGACTGCTGTGGGAGAAAACCAGAAACGTTGTCGCTAATCGCACTCTCTCCCGACATGGCCATCAGGCGATTGGCCTGGGTTCCGGTCGGAAGCGGCGCAAACCAGCTATCGCAAATCGTGAAATGGTTTGCGAAGAAATCGTAAACAGGCAGCGCATCGGCGGTGTAATAGCCCATTACCATCGAGAGATCGGCTGGCGCAGGGTGTCGTGCCGCGTAGCTTGCAACGAACCCACCCAGTTCGGGGCAGCCTCCACTCGCGCACGGCGTGTTTATTTGTATCGAAATCGGCGTGCGGTCGTGCGGAGGGTCGGGGATCAGTTGGGTCGCCGGCGAGAGAGCATGGATCGCATATGTCCTGTCGTCGTAAAGATTCGCGAAATTCTGCTGCCACGCGGGGTCGGCAGAGAGTCCGTTGACGTCTTTTCCGTCGAGGCTCAGATAACCGAGAACATGGTCGAACGACCGGTTCTCCATCATGACGATGATGATGGTTTTAATGTTGTCCATTGACATGCTGCCTCCGTACAACGGCATCACAGCGACCATGTCGCCTGCCAGGTTCGCGCCCCGCAGGAAACTACGGGAGCGCGACACTGCAGACCTCCTGACGCGAACCTGTCTCCTGCATTGGCGGCTTGCAGCGCGAGCCGGGATCGGATAGCTCAAATACTCGTTGCAGAAGAGCCGCACTTTCAACGCAGGCTCTATACCAGAGTCTTGCTTCCGGCTAGACGTTAAGGCTAGTTCACGTTACATCGCCGTTCAACTTCAGTTCTCGCTGAAGGCAAGTTGTTCCCGCTTCGCTCGATCCAATAGGCCTTTGCGAACCCGACTGATGGCAAGCCGTAGGAAGTCGGGTGGATCGGAGGAGAGGAGCATCCGCGCCTGGAGTGGCGCGGCGCGTGGCGCTTTCAGCGCGACAGCAACGACACCGTTGCGATGCCGAGAATGGTCATCACGAGCGACGCACCCACATGAATCACGATCTCGCCCGCAGCCCAGCCGAGCCGGCCGTCCTGCAACCGCTGCACGACTTCCGCTGAAAAAGTCGAGAAGGTCGACAGACCGCCCATCAAGCCGGTGATGACGAAGAGCCGCCATTCCGGTGCGAGCTGCGGCGCCCGCGCAAACCCTGCGACGGCGACGCCGATGACGTAGCCGGCAATCACGTTGGCGGCGAAAGTGCCGAGCGGCAAGCCGCTGAACAGGCCGTTCAGGCGGATGCCCAGAAACCAGCGAAACAACGAACCGAGCGCGCCGCCGATTCCGACGGCGAGAATGGACCAATACATGGGAGGCCTGGCAAAACCGGGGGTGTCGACAAACCGGGCTGAGCATGGAGCGCGATGCTGCGTCCGCAATCATCCGGGCGAGCAGGCATCATCAGCCACAAGGGCGGTTAAAGGAGAATGCCATCTCCAGCGCAGGAGTCTAACACCGGCGAGGGCATGTGGGGACAGTTCGGCGTGGGCGCGGACAGCCCGCCGGCCCGCGCTGTCCGCCCGGATCCGGCATGCCCGGTGGCGAGGCGCACGTGCGGGAGCCGGAGCCGCCAGTGCGCTCATGCGAAGCAAAACCGCCGCCGAAGCTTTCTTACTCGGGTGTCGCCGAAATCTTGTGGATCGACAGGTCGGCGCCGTTGTACTCGTCTTCCTGGTCGAGCCGCAGGCCCACTGTCAGCCGGATCGCGCCGTACACGAGCGCGCCGCCGAGCGTCGCCACCACAATCCCGCCCAGCGTGCCGACCAGTTGCGCCCCGAACGACACGCCACCCATGCCGCCGAGCGCGCGCAGGCCGAAGATGCCCGCCGCGAGGCCGCCCCACGCGCCGCACAGACCGTGCAAGGGCCATACGCCCAGCACGTCGTCGATGCGCCAGCGGTTCTGCACGCAGGTGAACATATAAACGAAAAGCACGCCGGCAATGCCACCCGTCACCAGCGCGCCGAGCGGATGCATGATGTCGGAGCCGGCGCAGACCGCCACCAGTCCGGCAAGCGGCCCGTTGTAGGTGAATCCGGGGTCGTTGCGGCCGGCGAGCCACGCGGTCAGGGTGCCCCCCACCATCGCCATCAGCGAATTGACGGCGACGAGGCCGCTGATCTTGTCGACGGTCTGCGCGCTCATCACATTGAAGCCGAACCAGCCGACCGCCAGCACCCACGCGCCCAGCGCGAGGAACGGAATATTCGACGGCGGATGCGCGGCGATGCCCCCGTCGCGGTGGTAGCGCCCGTGGCGCGCGCCCAGCAACAATACCGCCGGCAGGGCGACCCAGCCGCCGAACGCATGCACGACCACCGAGCCGGCGAAGTCATGGAACTGCGCGCCGAACACCTCGGCGAGCCAGTTCTGGATGCCGAAGCGGCCGTTCCACGCGATCCCTTCGAAGAACGGGTAGATGAAGCCGACCAGCACGAACGTCGCGAAGAGTTGCGGATTGAATTTCGAGCGCTCGGCGATGCCGCCCGAGACGATCGCGGGAATCGCGGCGGCGAAGGTCAGCAGGAAGAAGAAGCGCACCAGCGCATAGCCGTTGTGTGCCGCCAGCGACTCGGCGCTGCCGAAGAACTGCACGCCGTAGGCGATCGCGTAGCCGATAAAGAAGTAGGCGATCGTCGAGACCGAGAAATCCACCAGAATCTTGACCAGTGCATTGACCTGGTTCTTTTTGCGCACCGTGCCGAGTTCGAGAAAGGCGAACCCAGCGTGCATCGCCAGCACCATGGCGGCGCCGAGTAAGAGGAAGAGGGTATCGGTGCCGGTTTTAAGACTTTCCATCGATGTGTCCTGCTGATGACAAAAAAGCGGGCAATGAATGCAAGAAGCGGGCCAAAGTTGTGCCAAAACGCGTCGATACGGTGCAGTTCGGCACCGGGATGGGATTGGTTGGGTGCTTTGTTAAATGCTGCGGACACGCCTTTGCACATTTTTGCGGCTTTAGCCGGCACAGTTAGTGTGCATAACGTCGTAACCAAGGGCGGAGCGAACCAAAAATGGGCAAAATATTCGATTTCATTTACGTTTAATTCAAAACCCTAACGTGGGGCCGACATTCATCCGGCATTCTTTTGCGGCAAATGCCTGGTCAATGGCGTGCCCTCTTTGTTTTCCTGGGTAATCGCCGACATAATGTGCCGTCCCCGAGCATGATCTGCCGGCCACCGACCTCCAGTGCGCACGCATGAGACTGACCACCAAAGGCCTGTTGCTGATCGCGATTCCGGCCGTCTTCGAACTGGCGCTGTTGTCCGGGCTGGTCAAGGCCCAGTCGGACGCGGCGCAGGCGGAGCGCTGGGCCATCCATAGCCAGGACGTGCTGCGTCAGACCACCGCGATTCTCGACCCGGTGCTGGGCGAGTCCGTGGCGCTGCGCGGGGCGGTGCTCGCCAACGACGCCCATTTCGCCACACCGGTAACGGTGTGGATGGACGTCGACCGGCGCATCGACCAACTGGCCGATCTGGTCGCCGACAATCCGGCGCAGGTCGAACGCGTGGTTCAGGTGCGCCAGGCGGTGCAGGCCTACCGGCAATGGTCCGACCGCGTTCAGGACATGCTGCATTCCGGCCGGCGGCGCGACGTGCTTGCGCGCTTTCGCGATCTCGCGCCGACCGACGTGCTCGACCGGTTTCGTCAGCAGCTCGCCGCATTCCAGGCCGAGGAGCGGCGTCTCGACACGCTCCGCTCGAATGCCGCCGACGCCGCGCGCGAGCGGCAGCAAACCCTGGTGGTCGCGGCGGTGCTCGGCTCGTTGCTGTTCGTCGCGCTGGCCGTCTGGTTGTTCACGCGCGGTGTGCGCGGCCGGCTCGCGCTCCTTGCCGATAACGCCGGGCGTCTCGCGGGCAACGAACCGCTGGCGCCGATCGGTCCGGGACGCGATGAAATCGCCCGCCTCGATCTGACCTTGCACGAGACGAGCCGCCGCCTGCTCGAAGCCGAGCGCATCCAGGCGCGCTTCCAGGCCGATCTGGCGCGCCGCACCGGCGAACTCGCGCGCATCAACGAGACCTTGCGTCAGCAGACTCAGGAAAACGAAATGTTCATTTACAGCGTGTCGCACGATCTGCGCGCGCCGCTGGTGAACCTGCAAGGCTTCTCAAAGGAGCTGATTCGCGCGTGCGACGAACTGCGCGTCGCGGTGCGCGAGTCGTCGCTCGCGGCCGGCACGCGGCAGCGCATCGAACGGGTGGTCGACGAGGATATCGGCGAAGCGCTGCACTATCTGCAGACGGCGGTGCTGCGCGCCTCGCACATCATCGACGCGCTGTTGCGGCTGTCGCGCGTGGGCCGGGTGGAGTACCGGCAGCAGAAGGTCGAGGTGCGCGATATCGTGCCGCGCGTGATCGATGCGATGCAAGGCTCGATCCGGGCGCGGCGCGCTCACGTCCACGTGCACGAATTGCCTGCGGTATGGGGCGACCCTACCGCGCTGGAACAGGTGTTCGCGAATCTGATCGGCAACGCGGTGAATTACCTGGATCCGTCACGGGAGGGCAGGATCGAGATCGGTACGACGCCGGCGCCGCCGGGCGTGCATTCGCTGCGGATCTTCTATGTGAGGGACAACGGCCTGGGCATTCCGGCGGTTGCCTTGCCGCGGCTATTCAACGCCTTTCAGCGGTTGCACGGCAATGTGGCGGCCGGCGAGGGCATCGGCCTCGCGCTCGTGCGCCGCGTGGTGGAGCGGCACGGCGGGCGCGTGTGGGCGGAGTCGAAAGAAGGCGTGGGCACGACGTTCTATCTGTCGCTGCCTGAAGCCGACGCGCGGATCGCGCAACTGGCTGCCGGTACGCAAGGGCCGCCGACGGCGCCCGGTGTTCAGGCCGCTCGCGACGCCCGCCCGGCCCTGGAGGAGCGTGATCGAAAGAGCGGCAGCAGCAGTGGCAGCAGCAGCGCCGCCGCGCATGCCGCCGATGCCAAGCCCGGCATCAGTACGCCTTAGCTCGGTTACGACGCGGTAAAGAGACGACGCGGTTTGAGCAACTGCCTGCCGCGAATCGACCAGTAGCAGCCGCAAGCGATGAGTACGGCGATACCCGCCATGAGCTGGAGGGGCGTGGGGCGCACGCCGTGTATTCCGTTCAGTGCAAAAAGGCCGCGCGCGACGAGCAGCAGCGCCGCCCACATCGACCACGCGGCCTGAACCAGCATGCGCATGCCGGCCAGACGTCGCGCGCGATTTTCACTCGACCAGTTGGCCGGCCCGCGTCCGCAGAAAAAGGCAATTGTCAGCAGCACGACGGCGAGAATCACGATCCAGTCGGTCAGTTCCATTGAAAACACTCCCAAGTCAGCCGGCGACTATAGGAAAGGCTTCCGTTGCAAACTATCGGACTAGTCTCAAATGGGATGAGTTTTGACGAGCGCGGGTTGCCGCAAGGGCAGGGCGCTCGCCGGTATGGATCAGGCAGAAGGGATCAGAGCTCGATGCGTGTACCGAGCAGCACGAGGAATTGGCGCAGCCACTCGGGATGCGCGGGCCACGCCGGGGCGGTGACGAAATTGGCGTCGGTGATCGCGGCGTCGACGGGAATGTCGGCGTATTCGCCGCCCGCCATTTTCACTTCGGGCGCGCAGGCCGGGTAGGCCGAAATGCGCTTGCCGCGGATCACGTCGGCGGCGGCCAGCATTTGCGCGGCGTGACAGATGGCGGCGATCGGCTTGCCCGCTTCGGCGAATTGCCGCACGACTTCGATTACCTTGGGATTGAGCCGCAGATATTCCGGCGCGCGGCCGCCTGCTATCGCCAGCGCGTCGTATTGGCGCGGATCGGCGTCTTCGAAGGTGGCGTTGAGCGTGAATTGATGGCCGGGTTTTTCCGTATAGGTCTGATCGCCTTCGAAATCGTGAATCGCGGTCTTGATCCGGTCACCGGCCTTCTTGTTCGGGCAGACTGCGTCGACCACATGGCCAACTGCCTGCAGCGCCTGAAACGGCACCATCGTTTCGTAATCCTCGGCGAAGTCGCCGGTCAGAAACAGAATTTTCTTTGCCGCCATCGTATGCCTCCAATTGATCAACGGAACACAGCGAATGCGTCATTGACGCACCTATAAGCTCAAGCAGTCTACTCCACTACGTTTGACAGAACCGCGACGGATCACGCAATGGATACGATCGAATGGCGCTCGCGCCCGGTGTCCCTGAACTCGACGCCCACATGGGCCTGAGCGCATAACGCGGTTTCGGGCGAGCGGGCTTCGAGGCTTCACCGATGAGCGTACCGGGAAGCTTGCTGAAGAGCGCGTGCAGCACAACGGCGTATCATTGGCGCGTTTTCGCATGCGGAAGCCGCTCGACGCGGCTCACACTGAAATATGACTTTACCTATCCATTCATCTTTGTTGCGCCGTGCCGCGTTCGTGGCCGTCGTGTTCGGCGGCCTCGCCGCCTGTCAGAAGAACGACGCGTCCGCGGGCCAGGTCGCCGGCAAGCTCAACGACGCGGCCCAGGTCGCCGGTCAGAAGCTCGATCAGGCGGCCAGCTACGTCGGCCAGCAGGTCGACGCGACCAAATCCGCCGCGCAGCAGAATCTCGAATCCGCTTCCGCGCCGTCGATCAGGATCGACCCCAGCGCGCTCGCTTCGACCGCGCAGGCGAATCTGCAGAGTGCGGCGAGCGCCACCAATGCGCAACTCGGCAAGGCCGCGTCGCTCACCGGCCAGAGCCTCGAATCGGCCGGGCGCAAGCTCCAGGAGTGGTCGGCGCAGAGCTCGGCGTCGTCGGCGAACGCGTCGGCTTCGTCCTCGGGCGAGTCGAGCGACGCGCAAAAGCAGATGGACAAGTGATATGCCGGCCGGACCGCATGGCCGTTTGACAGCCGGATTAAATGTAATTACTATGGTTACATATTGTCGTTGCCGGACGGGTTTACTGTGAACACGAGTAGCCGGTTTGCATTTGCGGTGCATGTGCTCGCGCTGCTGTCGTTGCAGGGGGGCGTGCCGCTTTCGTCGGAAATGATCGCGGGCAGCGTGAACACGAATCCCGCGCTGATCCGCCGGCTTCTGACCATGCTGGCGGAAGCGGGCCTCACCACTTCGCAACTGGGAGCGGGCGGCGGGGCGCTGCTGGCACGGGCGCCTGAACACATCTCCCTGCTCGAGGTGTATCGTGCGGTGGATGACGCGCAGTTATTCGCATTGCATCGCGAGGAGCCGAATCCGGCGTGCATGGTCGGGCGCAACATTCAGGGCGTGTTGCGCGGCATCATCGACGAAGCGCAGCAGGCTATGGAGGCTTCGCTCGGCGCGCGTACGCTGGCCGACGCCACAGCCGACGTGGTGCGCGCCGAAAAGCTGCGCGAACGCAAGAAACGCTCGCACGGGTGAGGTAGCAAAAAGGCAGCAGGAAAGCAGGAAGAAAGGGGCGCGTGCCGGTCAATCGAAACACGCGCTTCTCGACGAACGGGGGCTCATGCCCCTCTTTTTTCCCGGTTATATGTAATCAATATGGTTACATATATATCAATGAAGGAGCATTGAAAATGAGCAAACAGTTGAAGATCGCGTTGTTCGGCGCCACCGGCATGATTGGTTCGCGGGTTGCCGCGGAAGCCGCTCGCCGCGGGCATCAGGTGACGGCGCTGGCGCGCAATCCGGCGCGCGTGCCGGCCGGTGTGGCGAATCTGAAAGCGGCGCAAGCCGATCTGCTCGACGCCGCAAGCGTGGGCGCGGCGGTGCGCGGTCACGACTTGGTGGCGAGCGCCTATGCGCCGCCGCAGGACGACCTCGCGGCGCTCTGCAAGGCCACCCGTGCGCTCGTCGAAGGCGTGCGCGCGGCGGGCCTGAAGCGCCTCGTCGTGGTGGGCGGCGCGGGTTCGCTCGAAGTGGCGCCGGGCAAGCAACTAGTCGATGCGGAAGGCTTCCCGGATGCCTACAAGGCGATCGCGCTCGCGCATCGGGACGCGTTCGCTTACTACCGCGGCGTCACCGACCTCGACTGGACCTTCTTCGCCCCGGCCGCGCTGATCGCACCGGGCGAGCGCACGGGAAAATTCCGCACGGGCGCCAACACTTTGCTGACCGACGCCGAGGGCGATAGCCGCATTTCCGCGGAAGATTTCGCAATCGCTTTCGTCGATGAACTGGAGCAAGGCCATTTCGTCCGTCAGATCGCGACGGCCGCTTATTGAGCCCGAAACGAGGCTGAGTGGGGCGCGCGCGGTCTTCCATGCGGGCAGGCCGCGCAAGCGTCCTAACATTCGGTTACGCATGTCAGGTTGCTCTGGTTGAAACTGCGGCTACACTGGCGTCTCCCGTTTTCCTACGGATTGCCATGCAGTCATGCCCGTTGCGGCGTGAGTCCGGGGCTGCGCCGTTCAACGGCGGGCAGCCGGCGACTCACGCCGCCTTCCACTTTTCCCCTTGCCGTAGCGAGCGCGACGCGCGCCGCGCCGTGCGCCCGCCACTCGCGGCGCGGCTTGGCGCATGGGCCGCAGCGCTTTGCGCCGCGCTGATCCTGTGCCTTGGCGGGATGCCCGCGAATGCGCTTGCAGCCGGCGCGGCCACCGGCACGCCGGTTATTCCGGCCCTGCAGAGTCTGATCAACAGCGCGACGGTGACCGCGGCGCCCGCGTCTCCTGCTTCAGGCGCATCGGCGGCGGAGGCGGCGTCCGCGCCCTCGCCGGCGAGTCAGGCGGAGCTGGCGCGTTCGCTCGACAGCGTGATCTCCACGCTCGACAACGACCGGCAACGCACCGCGCTCGTCGCCCAGCTCAAAAAACTGCGCGACGTCTCGCAGAACGTCGCGCCGGCCGCGCCCGTGCAACCGAGTCCTGGCTTGCTCGGCGCGATCGCGTCCGGCATTGCGTCGTTCGAATCCGACGTGCATCAAGGGCGCACGCCGGTCCGCTATTGGGGCGGACGCTTCAATGCCGCCGGCAACGAGCTCTACACGATCATTTCGGGGCAGGGGCACGAGAGCTTCGGCCGCATTGTGTTCTCGATGATTGCGATGCTGGCGGGCTGGGGCGCGTGCGCCGGCGCGCTGATCTACGTGCAGCACCGGTTGTACCGGCGCTTCGGCATCGTCATGGGGCTCAATCCGAACCCCACCACGCGCGAGTTGCTGATCTTCGCGCTGCGCCGCGTCGGGCCGTGGATCATCGCCTTTCTCGCCGCGCTGCTGTTCGTGCGCGCCATGCCCGACGCGCTCGGCCGCACGCTCGGCATGGTGGTTGCCTATGCGATCGTTGCGGGTGCGGTGTTCTCGGCGATCTGTCTGATCATGTTTTCGCTGTTCGGCTCGGGGCATCGGCGGATCGCCGTGCGTCTGCTGATCGATCATGCGCGGCGCGTGCTGTTCGTGGTCGGCGTGTGCGGCGCGCTCGGCGACGCCGCCGTCAATTACGACGTCGCGCATCAGCTCGGGCCGAATCTCGCCGCATTGATTTCGACCGCGGCCAACATGACGGCCGCCGTCCTCACCGGCTACTTCGCGCTCGCGTTTCGCCGGCCGGTCGCGCACCTGATCCGCAACCGGCCCTACGAGCAGCGCACCACCCACAAGGCCGCGACCGACGCCTTCGACGTGCTCGCCGCGCTGTGGCACGTGCCCGTGCTGGTGCTCGCCACCGCGTCGGTGGTTGCCACGCTCGGCGGCTCGGGTTCGAACGAAAACGTGCTGCAGATCTCGGTGGTGACCGCGCTGCTGCTGGTGCTGGCCTTTTTCGTGTCGGCCATCGTGTTGCGCCTGACGCGTCCGCGCAGCGCGCGCACGCGGCGCCGCTCGCCGTATCTGACGCGCCTGCTGCGTTTTTTCGGCACGCTGGTCACGCTGTTTGTCTGGTTGTTTTTCTTTGAACTCGCGGCGCGTTTGTGGGGCGTCTCGCTGGCTGCGGTGGTCGAAGAAAACGTGGCGGCGCGCGGCATCGCGCATGCGGTGACGGCGATCATCGCCACCGTGTTCATTGCGTGGCTGCTGTGGATTCTGGTCGATACCGCGATCACGGAAGCGCTCAATCCGGGGGGGCCGCGCAACAAGTCGCGCGTGCCGAGCATGCGCGCCCGCACCATGCTGCCGCTGTTGCGCAACGTGCTGCTCGTCACGATCATGACCATCGCCGGCATCGTGACGGCGGCCAATCTCGGCATCAATGTCACGCCGCTGCTGGCGGGCGCCGGCGTGATCGGCCTCGCGATCGGCTTCGGCGCCCAGTCGCTCGTGACCGACCTGATCACGGGGCTGTTCATCATCATCGAAGACACGATTTCGGTGGGCGACTGGATCGACGTGGACGGCGGCCACGCGGGCACGGTCGAGCATCTGTCGATCCGCACAGTGCGGCTGCGCGACGGGCAAGGCGCGATTCACGCGATTCCGTTCTCGCAGATCAAGATCGTCAAGAACCTGTCGCGCGATTTCGCGTATGCGGTGTTCGAGGTGCGCATGTCGTTCTCTACCGACGTCGATGAGATCACGCAGTTGATCCGTGAGGTCGGCGCCGATCTGATGGCCGATTTCCGTTACCGGCGCGAGATGCTCGGACCGATCGAGGTGTGGGGACTGGACCGTTTCGATCCGAACTGGATGGTCGTGAAAGGACAGATCAAGACGCGGCCGCTGCAGCAATGGAGCGTGGCGCGCGCGTTCAATCTGCGTCTCAAGCGCAAGATGGACGAAGCGGGCATCGAGATTCCGGTGCCGCAGATGCGCGTGTATACGTCGTCGAAGGATAGCGAAGGGCAGCCTTTGCAGGACGACGAGATGTCGGGGTTGGGCCCGCGTGGACATGCCGAGAGTCAGCCGGGGACGTCGGCGTCCGCATCGGCGGCGCGGGCCGTGCATCCGCCGCTTGCGGTGGCGCGCGACGTGTCGCACGAACCACGGCCGGCGCCGCCGCCGACCGGGCAGACAGCGCCGGTTCCACCGCAGATTCCTACAGCCGGCGAGGCGGGCGGGAAGACCTAGCTGCGGGCGTCGTGACCACAGTCGGCAACGCGCACCACGTCGTTGACGTGCGTCGCGATCTGCGCACCCGCGACGCCGTAAATATGCAGCGAGACGGCAGGCTCGTCGCTGCGATTGCCCAGTTGATGAATCCCGCCACGGCCGCCTCGCACGAACGACACGGCGCCCCGATTGCGTGCTTGTGTGCGCGTGGCGCTCGCGCAGTGCCGTGCGCCGTTCCACTCGAATACCGTTTCGCTCAGCGTGCCTTCCATCACCGCGTAGCCGCACCATGTGTGATGCGCGTGCACGGGGCTTGCCTGCTGCGGCAGCCACACCAGCGCGGCGATCGCATAGCGGCCGTACGGGTCCGCAGCCAGCAGATGACGCCGGTACTTCTCCGCCGAGCCTTCGCGCTGCGCTGCCGTGAGCAGGTCGGGATTCGCCGCCGCGTCCGCGAGCGCAATGCGCATGCTGCGCGCGAAGAAGGCTGACTCAGACGGTTCCGGAGATGGCCCGCAGGCTTCGAACATCGCATCCAGGGCATCGCACAGGCGCGCGAGGGGCGCGTTGCGCGCGCCGTACAACAGCATGTCGGCCCGATCGCGCGAGGCGGTCTGAGGCGCTCTGGCGGACTGCGACTGTTGGACTGGGAAACGCGTCGGTGACGCTGTGTGAAAGTCTTGGCTCATGGTCGTTGGGCGGTCGCCGGGGCTGCTTGTCGGTTATTTTCGGATAGCGATATTTATACCGGTTTGCCCAGAGAAAGAGTTTCCATATAATTCCCCCTGGAATCGGAAAAGTAGAATAATTTCCTATGGGGGTGTCAGGATGGGAATGGATATCATCGACCGGAAGCTGCTGGAGTTGCTGCAAGCGGACGCGACCATGCCGATCGCCGAGCTGGCGCAACGCGTGAACCTGTCGCAAACGCCTTGCTGGAAGCGGCTGCAGCGTCTGAAAGAGGCGGGCGTGATCCGCGCGCAGGTCGCGCTTTGCGACGCGCGCAAGCTCGGCGTGGGCACGACCGTGTTCGTCGCGGTGCGCACCAATCAGCACACGGAGGAATGGGCGCAGACGTTCACGCGTGCGGTGCGGGACATTCCGGAAGTCGTGGAGGTGTACCGGATGAGCGGCGAAACCGATTACCTGCTGCGCGTGGTGGTGTCCGATATCGACGACTACGACCGCGTCTACAAGCTGCTGATCGCGGCCGTGCCGCTATACGACGTGAGTTCGAGCTTCGCGATGGAGCAGATCAAATATTCGACGGCTTTGCCGGTGCGCTATACGGTGTAGGCCCTGCATTGGCGAGCCCGATGCGATTTGGGTCAGGAGTGTCAATATTCAGTTAACATTGTTCATAACTGGCGATTTTTTTACCAGTCCTTGATATAAATGGACTGACTCTGGTGTATGTTACGAAAAGTTTCAGTTTCGTCGTAACAATACCCATAATGAATAAAAAGACCTACAGGCTGATCTTCAGGCGGCTTCGGGGCATGCTGGTCGCGGTATCGGAAACCGCCACGGCGGCAGGTAACACAGTATCGGGAGAAACCGGATCGGCGCGGCAGGCCGCGCGCCAGACGGTGTTGCGCCGGTCGCTTTCGTGCTTGGCGCTGCGTCATGCCGCGCTTGGCGCGATGACGCTCGCCGGCGCGCTCGTCATCTCCACGCCCGAGGCGCACGCGCAGATCGTGCCGGGCGGCGCGCACGCGCCGTCGGTGATCCAGACGCAGAGCGGGATTCCCCAGGTGAACGTGAACCGGCCGTCCGCTGCCGGCGTTTCGGTCAACACGTACGGCCAGTTCGACGTCCAACGCCCCGGCGCGATCCTGAACAATTCACCGACGATCGTGAATACGCAGCAGGCAGGCTATATCAACGGTAATCCTAACTACCTGCCGGGGCAGTCCGCGTCGATCATCGTCAATCAGGTCAACAGCAATAATCCCTCGCAATTGCGCGGGTACGTCGAGGTGGCGGGCCGGCGCGCGGAGGTGGTGATTGCAAATTCGTCCGGTCTGATTCTGGACGGCGGCGGTTTTATCAACACCTCGCGGGCGATTCTCACCACCGGCAATCCGACCTATGGCGGGAACGGCGCCCTGACCGGTTTCGATGTCACGGCGGGGCGGATCACGGTCCAGGGCGCGGGGCTGAACGCATCGAACGTCGACCAGGTGGACCTGATTGCGCGAGCCGTAGCGGCGAACGCGGCGATCTACGGCAACACGCTGAATGTCGTCGCCGGCGCGAATCACGTCGATCACGATACGCTGGCTGCCACGCCTATTGCGGGCAGCGGATCATTGCCGGCCGTTTCGATCGACGTGAGCCAGTTGGGCGGCATGTATGCGAACAGGATTTTTCTGGCGAGCAACGAGTACGGCGTGGGCGTCTCGAATGCAGGCGTGCTCGCCGCGCAGGCGGGCGACCTGACGCTGCAATCGAACGGCCAGCTCGTGCTTGCCGGCAAGACCACGGCAAGCGGCAATCTCGCCGCCACGGCGGCCAGTATCCAGAACAGCGGCTCGACATACGCGCAGCAGTCAGCGGCGGTCAATACGTCGGGCGCGCTGTCCAACACCGGCACGCTCGCCGCGCAGCAGAACACGAACATCAGCGCTGCGAGCCTCAGTTCGAGCGGCACGCTCGGCGCGGGCATCAACGGCGACGGGTCGATCGGTCATGCAGGCGATCTGACGGTCGCGACTTCGGGCGCGCTGGGTGCGACGGGACACACTGCCGCAGGCGGCAATGCGA
This sequence comes from Paraburkholderia sp. USG1, assembly GCF_031570135.1. Taxonomy (NCBI): domain Bacteria; kingdom Pseudomonadati; phylum Pseudomonadota; class Betaproteobacteria; order Burkholderiales; family Burkholderiaceae; genus Paraburkholderia; species Paraburkholderia sp. USG1. Next base: position 235,105 of record NZ_JAMWXW010000011.1, read on the forward strand.
CGCTGACCGGCGCGGCGCTGAGCCTCGGCGGTAGCCAGACTTCAGCCAACGGCAACCTCACGTTGCTGGCCAGCATTGGCGACATGAGTCTCGCGGGCGCGAGCGTCGCTGCGGGCGGTGCGATCAATGCCACCGCGCGGGGGACGCTGACGAACGATAACGGCGCGCTTTCCTCCGCCGGTGCGCAAACGGTTGCGGCGGGCGCGCTGTCGAATCAGGGCGGCCAGATCATCTCGCAGTCGACGCTGAACATCGGTACCGGCGGTGCGTTGAACAACCGTCAGGGCATCATCCAGTCTTCCGGAAACCAGACGCTTGGCGCGGCCTCGATCGACAATACCGCAGGGCGCGTGGTGATGCTCGGCAACGGCGCTCAGAGCGTCACGGCGACCGGCGCGCTGGTCAATGCGCCGGGTATCACTGCAACGGGCGCGGCAGGCGGCGTGATCGGCAGCAACGGCGCGCTCGGCGTGTCGGTCGGATCGATTGCGAACCAGGGGCAGTTCAACGCGCTAGGCGACGCATCGCTTCACGCCCAGTCGATCGACAATCATGCGGGCAGCGTCACGGCGGGCGGCAATCTCAGCGCGAGCAGCACGGGCGCGCTCAATAACCGCGACGGTACGCTCTCAGGAACGGCGACGACCGTGAGCGGCGCGTCGGTCGACAATTCCAGCGGCACGGTCGAAGGCAATACGCTGACGCTGTCCAGTAGCGGCAACCTGACCAATCGCGGCGGCCATATCAGCCAGTCCGGCAATGCGGCGCAGCGCATTTTCGCAGGTGGCGCATTCGACAACACCGGGGGTTCGATTGCATCGAACGCGACGGACCTCGACGTCTCGGCGCAATCGCTTACGAACGATGCCGGTTCGATCCAGCACGCGGGTAGCGGCACGCTGGCCGTGACTACCACGGGAAATCTGTCGAACAGCGCAGGCAAGCTGGTGACCAATGGCACGCTCGACGTGACCGGCGCGGCCGTATCGAATCAGGGCAGTCTGAGCGCGAAGGGTGATGCGACCGTGCGGGCGCAGACGCTCGATAACCACGCGGGCAGCATCGTCGCCGGCGGCGCGCTGGTCGCGTCAGGCATTGGCGTCGTCGACAACCGGAACGGCACGCTTTCAGGTGCGGCTACGACCGTGAGCGGCGCGTCCGTCGACAACTCGAACGGCACGATCGAAGGCGACACGCTGGCGCTGTCCAGCAGCGGCAACCTGAGCAATCGCGGCGGCCGCCTCACCCAGTACGGCAGCGCGGACCAGACGCTTTCGGCCGGCGGCACGCTCGACAACACCGGCGGCACGCTTGCCACCAATGCGACCAACCTGACCGTGTCAGGCCAGTCGATCACGAACGACGCCGGTTCGATCCAGCACGCCGGCACCGGCACGCTGAATGTGACGACGCCTGGCGCGCTGTCGGATGTGGCCGGGCAGATCGCGGCCAACGGCGCACTCATCGCCCGCTCGGCCAGTCTCGATAATTCGAACGGCGCCGTGTCCGCCCAGGGCTCGGCACAGGTCGATGCGAACACGAGCCTGACGAACCGCGGCGGCACGCTGTACGGTAAAGCCGGCCTGACGGCGACCACCCAGGGCGCGTTCGACAACACTCAAGGGTCCGTGCAGACCGATGGCAATCTGTCGGTGAACGCAGGCGGGGCGCTTTCGAATACGAGCGGGACGATTTCGGTGAACGGCGCGTCCGGCAATGCCGCGACCGCCACCGTGTCGGCCTCGTCCATCGACAACACCTCGGGCAAGCTCACGAATAGCGGCAGCGGCGCGACCACCATTACGGCCGCGACCGGCATCACCAACAGCGCCGGCACGATGGGCGGCAATGGCGACGTGACGCTCGGCGCGCAGACGCTCACCAACACCGCCAGCGCAAAATTTGTTGCCGCGCGCGTGGCCAGCCTGAACGTCACGAACCGGGTGAACAATTCGGGCGGGACGATCTACGGCGGTACGGCGCTGAACCTCAACCAGTCCGGTGCGAGCGTGATCAACGACAGTGGCCGCCTCGAAGGCGGCCAGGACGTGTCGGTGCGGGTGGCGTCGCTCGCGAATTCGGCGGGCGCGCTCAGGGCAAATCGCGACATCACGGCTAGCGGCATGGTCAGCGGCGATGGCACCATGACGGCCGGCCGGAATCTGGGGCTCGCCGTCACGGGCGACTACACCAACGGCGCGTCGAACAGCCTGCGTGCGGACGGCAACATGACGGTGTCGGCCACCGGCACGCTGACGAACGCCGGCACGCTCGCGGCGAGCGGTGCGTTGAGCGCAAGCGGCGCGAACGTGGTCAATGCGGCCGGCGCGGACATCAACTCGGCGTCGACCACGGTCAATGCGACGGGCACGCTCACCAATGCCGGAAGGATCGAGGGCGATTCGGTCACGACCCGCAGTGCGACGCTCGCGAACACCGGCACGCTGATCGGCAACACCGTGCAGGTCAACGCGGCGGACGTGCAGAATACCGGCGCGGCCGCGGCGATTGCGGCCGCTCAGAGTCTGAACATCTATGCGTCGAACTCGGTCACGAATTCGGACGGCGCGCTGATCTATAGCGGCGGCAGTCTCGCGATCGCGAAGGATGGCGCGCGCGACGGCTCGGGCATGCTCGCGAACCAGACGGGGACGCTCACGAACAGCGCCGCGACAATCGAGGCGGTGGGTGACGTGGATATCGCCGCTCACACGGTCAACAACCTGCGCACGGGGGTTCAGACGCAGGCGGGCACGCCGCAGAACACCGGGACGAACACGCTGACGCTGTGGACCGGAGGCCTCTCCGGTGATGACCTCGGCTTTTACGACAGTTCGGTCTATCCGCAGTGGAACTGGCGGGGCGGAGCGATTGGCACGGCGACCATCGGTGCGCTGATGCATCCGATCACGGTCACGGTCCCGAAATCGCAGGTCGCCAGCCTCGATGCCAACGCGCAGACATTGTCGTTTACGCAGCCGCTGACCGATACGTATATCAGTACCTCGACCCCGCTGGTCGAGGTCTGCAACACCCACGATTTCTGCAGCCAGCAGCATGTCTCGCAGACGCGCACCATCACGAACAACGCAACCCAGTACTACAACGGCATCACCGACAACGGCAGCACCTACACGATCACGCTGTGGCCGGACTACAACCCCGCCACGAACATCCGGCCCGACAACGTGACCGTGCGCACCGATCTCGGTTCGGACAATCACGACTACGTCGAGATGAAGCGCGTATCGACCAGCACCACATCGACTGACCAGCTGCTGAGCGCCGGCACGCCCGCGCTTCTGCAGGCGCAGGGTTCGATCCGGATCAATTCGGACGGTGGCGCGATCAACAACCAATCGTCGACCATGACCGCGGGCGGGAATCTCATTCGCCGCGCCGTGGGCGGCAGCGTGAACGACTCAGGCACGGTGCTGCAGCAGACCGTGACCGCCGACACACAGTCCACCTATTACTGGCATCAGAAGACCGGCGGCAGTGACGACACGAAGATCGTCGAAGACGGTATCACGCAGAGCACGACCACGGTCGCGGCGCTGCCCGCGATTGCGACCGCCAACGGCGCGGTGCAGACGAGCGGCCAGACCATCAGCGTCGCCAGTGTGAACCGGGTCGGCCAGACAGTCGTGGGTTCCGGCGTGACGGGCGGCAACGCGACGGGCACGCAACTCGGCGGCGTGAACGGACAGGCCGCGGACGCGGGCACGGCAGGCGGCGTGACTGGCCAGACGGCGAGCGCGAACATTGCCACAGGCGTGAGCGGCCTCACCGTACGCCCACAGACACTCGGTGGCGCGGCAGGCGGCATCCCGAACCTGAAGCTGCCGGTGAACAGCCTGTACACGTATCAGACCGCGCCAGGGGCGACGTATCTGGTCGCAACCGATCCACGCCTGACGACTTACACGAAATTCATCTCCAGCGACTATTTGCTGGGCGCGCTGGGACTGAACCCGCAGACCACGGAGAAACGCCTCGGCGACGGGGCTTATGAGCAGCAACTCGTGATGAACCAGGTCACGCAGTTGACCGGCCGAACGTTCCTCGCCGGCTATTCGGACAATCTGGATGAGTACACCGCGCTGATGAACAGCGGCGTCACGTATGCGAAGTCGTTCGGACTCACGCCGGGCATCGGCCTGACCGACGCGCAGATGAAGCAGCTGACAACCGACCTGGTGTGGCTCGTGTCGCAGACCGTGACGCTGCCCGACGGCACCCAGCAGACCGTGCTCGTGCCGAAGCTGTATCTGGCACAGGCCAACACGGTCGATCTGCAGGACAGCGGCGCGCTGGTCGCCGGTAACGCGGTGAGCCTGAACGCGACCGGCGACGTGAGCAACAGCGGTCATATTGTGGGGGACATGGCCACTGCGGTGCTCGGCAACAACATCGTCAATAGCGGTGTGATCGGCAGCGGCGGCACGACGGTGGTGTCGGCCGTGCAGGACGTGCGCAACACGAGCGGGCGCATCGGCGGGGTGCAGACGGTGGTTCAGGCCGGGCGTGATGTGATCAACGAAACGGCGACCGCGAGTGTGTCGAACACACTGCAACAGGCCGGTTTCACGTCCAGCGCTTCTTCGCAAAACATACTGGCCACCGGCACGATTTCGGCGTCGGAGAATGCGGTGGTGCTGGCGCAGCGCGATGTGAATCTCGCCGGCGCCGCCATCGAGTCGGGCAACAGTGCCTTTGTGGGCGCGGGCCGCAATATCAACGTCGGCACGACGACGCTTGGCGCGACGCAGGATGCGGGTACTAACGACGGGCTCAACGGCGGGCATACCACCACGACACAGAACGTCGGCAGCACGATCACGACGGGCGGCAACCTGACCACGGTGTCGGGCGGCAATACGACGCTCACCAATGCGACCGTCAGGACGGGTGGCGATGCAGCGATGATTGCCGCCAACAATCTGACGCTGACCGCCGCGACCGACACGCGTTCGCACAACGAGCAATCGCTCGGCGGCCCGCAGTCGAAGCACACCGGTTCGAGCTACGACGAGACGGCGCAGGGTAGCAACCTGAACGCCGCCAGAGATCTGACGCTCGGGGCCGGGCAGACGGCAGCGGCGGCTGCGCTGCTGTCGGAGCATGGCCTCGTCGCGGCGGCGGACGCGCCTATCGGCGCAGGCAATCTCACGGTGCTGGGGTCGAGCGCGACCACCGGGTCGAGTGCCGCAGACGGTAGCGTGAGCGGAGGCGCCGCCACGCTGGCGGCGACCGGCAATGTGACGATCGGCGCGGTGACCGAAACGCACGACTCGCAGAGCTGTTCGCACAATGAACGCTCGGGCTTCATGTCGAGCGACAAGACGACCGACCAGACATCGTCGCATCAGGTGATCTCCGTTGGCTCGACGGTCTCGGGTGATACGGTGAGTGCGAATGCCGGTCACGATCTGACGATTGCGGGCTCGACAGTCGCCTCGACGAACGACATGTCGCTGTCGGCCGGGCATGATCTGACGGTGACGACGACGCAGGACACCAGTCAGAGCAGCCGTTTTCACCAGGAACAGAAGTTGGGTCTGGGCGGCACGGGCGGCGCCGGCATTTCGTACGGCACGAGCGACCGGAAGGAAACGACGAACGATAACTCGGTCACGCAGAACGGCAGTCTGGTGGGCAGCACGGACGGCAGCGTGACGATGACGGCGGGCAACGGTTTGCATATCACGGGCAGCGATGTGATCGCGGCGCGGGATGTGACGGGCAAGGCGGCGAGCGTCACGATCGATGCGGCGACGGGTACGAATCACCATGACGAGACGCAGGAGACGAAGACGAGCGGCTTCACGCTTGGGCTGGGCGGTAGTGTGGGGGATGCGATCAATAACGCGATCCAGCAGTCGCAGGCGGCGGGTAGCAGTCAGGATGGACGGGCCAAGGCCCTGCACACGATTGCCGCGGTCGGCAACGCCGGCAGCGCGGTCGGGTCGCTGGTGGGTGGCGGCGCTCCGGATATCAGCGTGCAGTTGAGCTACGGCACGAGCAGGACGAAGAACACTTTCACGGAAGACCAGACCACGCAGACCGGCTCGACCGTCAAGGCCGGTAGCATGGCATCATTCACCGCGAGCGGTGGCGGTGATGGGGCAGCGTCGTCGAATAATGGCAACGTGACGGTCGCCGGTTCGAGTGTCAGTGGCAACGATGTCATGCTGAGCGCGAAGAACGATGTGAATCTCCTGAACACGACGAACACCGATTCGACGCGCAGCACCAACGAATCGAGCAGTGCGAGCGTGGGCGTTTCGTACGGCACCAAAGGTTTTGGTGTGTCGGCGTCGATGAGCAAGGCGCACGGCGATGCGAATTCGGATGCGGCGATGCAGAACAACACGCATGTGAGCGCGGCCAACAACGTATCGATCAGTTCCGGCGGCGATACGAACATCGTCGGCTCGAATGTAAAGGGCAATCACGTTGCTGCGGATGTGGGCGGGAACCTGAACATTGCCTCGGTGCAGGATACGACGGTGAGTAGCGCGCATCAGCAAAGCTCGGGCGGTGGTTTCAGCATCAGCCAGGGCGGGGGCGGCGCGACCTTCAGCAGCCAGCACGGCAGCGCGAACGGCAACTATGCCGCAGTGAACGGGCAGGCCGGGATTCAGGCAGGCTCCGGTGGTTTTGATGTGAACGTGAAAGGCAATACGGATCTGAAGGGCGCGTACATTGCCAGCGATGCGGACCCGTCGAAGAACACCCTTGCCACGGGTACGCTGACGTACTCGGACATGCAGAATCATTCGGACTACAGCGCGTCGACAAGCGGCTTCAGTGCGGGCACGCAGGGCGTCATGCCGATGCTGGGTCAGTCGGCAAGCGGCAGTTCCAGTGCGACGACGAAGAGCGGCGTGAGCGCGGGCACGATTACCATTACCGATTCCGCGAATCAGAAGCAGGAAGTGGCGAGCCTGAACCGGGATACGTCGAACCTGAACGGTACGGTGTCGAAGCTGCCTGACGTGAACACGGTGCTTGGCAATCAGGCTGATGTGATGAACGCGGCCAATGCGGCAGGGGAAGCGGTGGCGAAGGACATCGGCACGTACGCGGACTACAAGCAGAAAGCGGCGCTTGATGGAGCGAAGGCGGCGAACGCGCTCGGTGAAACCGGCACGGCGGCGCAATACGGGCAGGATGCGGCGGACTGGGGAGAAGGGGGCGCGGATCGCGTCGGTATGCACATTGTGGCGGGCGCGGTGCTTGGCGGGCTGGGTGGTGGCAACTTTGGCAGCGCGCTCGGCGGGGCGGCAGGTGCGGGGGTTTCGGCTGGACTCGCGCCGAGGTTGAATGAGTTGAGTAATTCGATTGCCAATGCGGATCCGACTGGCAATGCGACGGCTGACAGGATGCTCGGGCAGGTTGTGTCGAATCTGGTGGCGGGGGCGGCGGGAGCGGCTGTAGGGGGTGGTGCAGGTGCTTTTGCTGCGTCGAATGCGGATCGCTTCAATAGACAACTACACCCTGAAGAAAAGACGTTGGCGAAGCAGATCGCGGACAAGAGCGGCGGCACGTACACGCAGGCACAGGTCGAAGACCAGCTTCGTATCATGGGTGTAAGCGTGAATGGGACAAGTGAATCTGGCGCGCCGACTACACTTATTGGTCAAATGCCGACGGACCCGGGCGCACAATGGATATCGGGCGGGACGACGGCAGACGGCAAACCGATTCTGACGCAAGTCACGGCGCAGGCCGATCCGCAGTTGCAGTCGTATATTCTGGCCAACTACAACAGCGCTTCGGCGGGTGGAGTGCCGAGCCAGTTCACGTATCAACAGACTGGAAGCGGCTCGATTAATATCACCGGTCCGTTCACGAAGTTCGATAAGTCGGACGCGGACTTCATGCGGAATACGAGCGCCGACACGGCCTCAATGGTTTCTAACACTGCCGGATGGATCAGTTCTGCTGCGGCCACCGGCGCAGTATCACCGTCTCCATTGGCCCCTGCTTTCGGTGAAATTGCCTTTGGTGCTACGGTAGTAGGCATTGCCGCAGACGGGGTATCGCAACTGGTTCGGCCTAACGTCGGACAGTACACATATCAAGGCGTAGTAGCACTAGCAGGCCAGATCGCAGCGGACCGCGCTCCGACAGCATCGTTGGTGGTCAATGGAGCCGCAACGGCACTAAACAACGCTCCATATTCGACACAAATCCAAGATTGGATAACTCGTCAATCCAATTCGATATTCAATGTAAATGCGAATGGGACAAGGAAATGAAATTTGTTGAGGCGGGAAATTTCTCTGGCTGGGTACGCATTACGTTGTTCGTGGTAGGCCTTACCGCATTTGGAATGAGCCTCGCGCTCGATTGGTTGCCGCGCGTGCCCAGGATGGCGGCTTTCCTGTTGGGCTTTGGGCTAATGGCTTTAGGCGGAATTTCTAGTCGCGCCCACATGCTTAACATCAAACCCTTCGACAACAGCTACAAAAAGGCGCGCGAGAGCTACAAAACCGAAGACGATAAGCACGATGAACCGAAATGAAGCGAACGAAATTCGGCGTCGCACAGTTGATACTCCACCTGTCCTCGATCCTGCAGGTGGTGGCTGCGCTTATGGCGGCAACCTTAGTGGTTCCCCTTGGTTTCGCCCCGCAAGCCCCGACAACGCAGCGCGTCTCGACGACCAATAATGGGATCACCAAGATACTTTATTTTACTGTCGAGTACGCCTTGCTGGCTCGGTGCCTGAATCGCTGTACAGGCCTAGTCTGGCGCATTGCTTCGGGCATATTCCTCATCAACACGGGCGTTGCTGCGCTAGCGACAGCTGCGCGACCCAACCTACATCCGGTATTGACGTGCGGCGTTGCCATCGCTGGCACAATTTCGGTGTGGAATGGTCGTGAGTTGGTCTGAAACGATGCAGGTGCAGCTGCGGGAAACAGACATGTACAACCGGCAACTACATCAGCCCGAAAAAACGAAGGCACAGCAGATTGCAGCGGCGGCAAAGGATCAAGGGCTGATGAACCCTGATGGTTCGCCGATCACGGCGGCACAGATCGAAAACGCCATGCGTGGGGCGAACAATAGCCAATATGGTGAGATCGCTGCGACGGGCGTCGTTGTGCCGTTGAACGCGGGTACGCCTGCGGGTGCGGTTTATGACACGGCCGGGATGAAGCTGGTGGCGGACAGCACGGGGAGTTATCTGGTGCAAGATCCGTCGATGTTGGCGACACCATCAAAAGCGCTGCAAGACTTGATTACCCAGAACACGGGCGGCTCAAATTCGCCGTATAGCTGGAATGCGCCATCTACCCAAAATGCAGCCGGGCCAAGGATCGATGCTACTGGGCCGTTCACTCCGGCGGCAAATGGCTGCATTACGGCTGAATGTGCGGCCGGCATGCCCAACTCAGATCCACGCAGCAATCCCGACGTTACCGTGCAGGCGGGCTTTCACGTGCCGGTCTCTCCAGGAATTGCTGTCGGGCCGAATTTCTCGTACACGCCGAGCGATGATTCGGCTTCGCTTAAGCCGGACGTCACAATCGGTAGTTTGGGGGATTTCGGAGCGAGCATCAATTTTTCGGGCGATTCGCGTTATTCAGGTCCAACGTCGGTCGGGGTGGGCATTGGCAAATACTTTGGCGTCCAAGTAGTCCCGAGTAATGTAACGGCGTGGCAGGAAAAATCCTGGTATGACGCGACGCGCTACATAAATGGTGTTTCAGTCGGTATCGGCGCGGGCTTCAGTACACCTGTCAACGCTTCGGTCGATCCGACCTATCAATCTCCGGTGAAGCGATGAAACCATTCTTTCAGACAACGCTTAGCCCTTCAGCAGGGGCGGTCGTGATTGGATTGCTGATTGTCGGCGTAATTGTGGTCTTTGTTCTACTGCCCGCAATTTCGCGAATAGCTGATAGAAGCGCCGGCCAGCTTATTGCGCAAGCGCGCGTCATCGCATCGTTCGGTCAGTCGGCTTTCCGTTCAGGGGGCGCGTTTTATAGATTCAGCGTTTACGAGCAGCATCTTGTTGTGTGTTTTATAACTGCGCGGTCGTATTCCTACAAAGACGTTCGGCTGGTACAGGAGAAGTATGTGCAACGGGGGAAATTGACGGTAGATCTAGAGGGTATTCGCGTTGTCCTGTGGGGCAATGCCGAGAGTCTTGAACGCTTAGAGACCGTTTCAAAAAGACTGCTCCGTACGTCTGAAGATGTTCCAGCAGACGAGGGAGCAACCGAGTTTGAGGAATGCTTCGTGAATGTCGGCGCGACGCTCAAAGCGAATGCGAAGACGACGAAA